>CAZCCA010000001.1:0-18094 GCA_964497215.1 uncultured Candidatus Peribacteria bacterium
TTGGTGCTTTCATACCAATTGGAGAATGTCATTCTCAACCACCATGTGGATGATCAACTGGATTCATTGATTTACCAAGAACAGTTGGTCTTTTTCACATCCATCTAGATCTACCTGCTTTACCAATAACCACTTGATTATAGTAAGTATTTGATACTTGACCTAATGTAGCAAAACATTTTTTATTTACTAGTCTAATTTCACCTGATGGTAATTTAACTTGAGTATATTCTCACTCTTGTGAATATATAGTTCAATAACTACCAGCAGATCTAATAGTAGAAGCTCATTGTCCAACTATTAATTCTAAATTGTAAATTTGTAAACCAGTTGGTATATTTCAAATTAACATTCTATTACCAGCTTCAAGTGATGTTTTATCATCAGTAATCACTTTATCTCAAACTTTCATTTCAGAATGAGCAATTACATACCTTCTTTCACCATCTTTATAACAAACTAATGATATCCAAGCTGATCTATATGGATCATATTCTATAGTTTCAACTTTAGCAACGATACCTTTTTTATCAACTTGAAAGAAATCAACTAGTCTATATTTTTGTGCATGACCACCTCATTGGTGCCTTACTGTAATTCTTCAAGTATTTGCTCTACCTGAATGTTTTTTTAATTTTATAGTAAGTGGTTTATACGGAGTTGAAGTAGTAATTTCTTCAAACGTATTAACTGTCATTCATCTTCTACCAGGAGTGGTAGGTTTAAATTTTCTTATTCCCACTGTTAATATTTTTAAAAAATAATTATTTTATAACAGAAAAATCAATTTTTGCTTTTGTATCTTTTAAAGTTACGTAAGCTTTTTTAGTTGATCTTTTTCTTAATTGCATTCCTCTTTTCTTTCCATACTTAAATTTTTCTCTAGTATGTAGAGTATTAACGGAAGCAACTTCAACCTTATACAATTCCATAACTGATTTTTTAATATCAATCTTTGTTGCACTAGAATCAACTTCAAATACATAAGTATTGTTATCCATCTCTAATACTGAAGTTTTTTCAGTAGTAATTGGTTTTTTTAAAATTCTAAAAATTCTCATATTTTATATATATTTTAGAGTAAATTATTTAGTAAGTTTATCTAAATTAACTAAAGAATCTTTTAATAAAACTAATGTTTTATATTTAAGCAAATCTTTGATATTTAAATAATCTACAAGTATAGCTTTTACATATGGTAAATTAGCTGAAGATCTTTCAATCATTTCATTTTTAGCAGGAATTGCTAATAAAGCCTTTTCATTATATGGAAGTTTAGAAAACACTTCTACCATATTTTTTGTTTTAACCTCTTTGAAATCAATTTTATCTACAACAATTAAATCATTGTTAGCTAGTTTTGAAGATAAAACACTAAATAATGCTTTTCTTCTTTCTTTTTTATTCATAGAAAGTGTAAAGTTTACAGTATTTCTAGGACCGAATGCAAGTCAACCTTTTTTCCTAATAGGAGATCTGTTTGAACCCATCCTAGCTCTACCTGTACCTTTTTGTCTATAAATTTTTCTTGTTGAACCTCTTCTTTCTCATCTTGTTTTAGTATGAGCAACTACCATTCTATTATTTGCTAGTTGATATACTAAAGCTCTGTGAATAAGTCCTTCATTAAGTTCTAATCAAAATACTAAATCATTTAGTTCGATTTCTCAAACTGATTTACCTTTTTGATCGAATAAATTAGTCTTCATTAGAGTATGTATTAATAACTAAAAAATAATATTTACGAATGAATTTCTTCATCCAGGAACTGCTCATCTAACACCGATTACACCAATTTCTTTATTAACTAGTTCAACTGGAACTTTTTTAACAGTAAATTTAGTATTACCGTGATGACCATGCATCTTTTTTCCTTTATGTACTTTTGTAGGCTTTCTATTACCTATAGAACCAAGAGCTCTATGGAATTTTGAACCGTGACTACCAGGACCACCATGGAAATTATGTTTTTTCATTGCACCAGTAAATCATTTTCATTTTGAAAATCATTCAATTGATACTTTAACATCACCTTCTAATACATCTAAATTAAGTGTATTTCAAGTGCTATATTTTTCAATATCTTCATCAGATACTGGAAATTCTACTATTTTAGAAAAATCACTTTTATTTAAAGTAGATTTTCATTCAGCTAAAGCAGAATCTTCAACTTTGTTGTTTAAAACTCAAACGATTATAGCTTTATAACCATCTTTTTCAAGAGTTTTAAATCATACTACTTTTAAAGTCGGAACTTTTAGAAGCGTAATAGGAATAAATTTATTATCCTTAACAACTCTAGTCATTTCTAACTTTGTAGCTATAATTCAAGCCATATAAAAATATGTTTACAAAATTAAAAGTTAGAGGTTAAACTTCCTTTTATTTAAAATAATAAATGGAGTCTAACTTAACCTCTTCAAAAACTTTTCGGATATTTTCCTCAAAAGCCACATGATTATATAAAAAGTTTAATATTTGTCAAAAGATTTTTTCCCCATTTATAATTTTAATGTATATAAATAGGTAAAAATAATTAATAATTTATATAAATAATTGCATTATTATTAACTTTCTCTATAATTTGTAAAAATATAAATTAAAGTATTAAAATGAAACAAAAATTAGAAAATCTAAAAAATGAATTTATAAAAAATATTGAAATTATTAATTCTACTGAAAATCTAGAAATACTTGAAAAGGATTTTCTTGGTAAAAAATGAAAATTGAACAATATATTAAAAGGTATAAAAGATTTATCAAATGATGATAAAAAAATTATTTGACCTGAAGCAAATAAATTAAAAATATTTATTTGAGAAGAAATTGAAAAAAAACAATTAAAACTAAAAGAAGAAAAATTTGAAAAAATTATAAATGAAGAAAGAATAGATGTAACAGCAGAGTATCCATTAAAAGATAAATGACATAAACATCCTATTAGTATTACTTCAAATCTTTTAGAAGAAATTTTTATTTCTCTATGATTTAAGATAGAAGATGGACCACAAGTAGAAGATGAAATTCATAATTTTGATAAATTAAATATACCAGATAACCATCCAGCTAGAGATCTTTGGGATACATTTTGGATAAGTGATGATATAAATAATACAAAAAAAAGTGGTGAAAAAAATTTACTTAGAACACATACTTCACCAGTTCAAATTAGAACTATGCTTAAATGAGAGCTACCTATTAAAATAATAGTTCCATGAAGAGTATTTAGATATGAACAAGAAGATGCAAGACATACTTGTAATTTTTATCAATTGGAATGACTTGTTGTTTGAAAATGAATTACATTTTGAGATTTAAAATGGACACTAGATACAGCAATGAAAAAACTACTTTGAGAATCTACAGAAGTTAGATTTAGACCTAGTATTTTTCCTTTTACTGAACCAAGTGCTGAAATAGATATTAGTTGTCAATTATGTAAATGAAGTGGACAAATAAAATGACAAAATTGTAAAATGTGTTCAGCAACTTGATGGGTAGAATTATTAGGAGCTTGAATGGTACATCCTAAAGTATTAAAAGATGCTTGAGTAGATCCTGAAGAATACTCTGGTTTTGCTTTTTGAATGTGAATAGATAGAATTGCAGCTCAAAGATTTTGAGTAAGTTCTAGTAGAATGTTTTATCAATCAAAACTAAAATTAAATGAACAATTTTAAGAGATGAATACTCATCTCTTTTTAATTAATAAACTTAAAAATGAATTTACTATTAAAAGAAATAAAACAATTTTCAAAACAAAATTGGTGGATATATATATTATTTATAATTTCACTTTTTATAATCTATAAAACAAATAGCTGAAGTATATTAGAAGTATCACTTGTTTTTTTATTTCATTTTTTATGAGATTTATGCATAATGATGATGTGAGATTTTTATAGTAAAAATCAAGAAAAAAAAGCTTTATATGCACAAACATGAAGCTTTATAATATTTTGATTAATATGAATTTATGCATGAATTACATCAAATAAATGGAGTTATTTAGTTCCTCAAATATTATTTTTTTGGCCAATTATAAAATGATTTAAACCTAATTATAAATGGATAAATTATATTTTTATGTCATTTGTTTGAATATTTGTATTAAGTATATATTATTACTTATGATTAATTCATGACTTAGCAACTCTGATACAAATCTTTTGATTTATTATTTTTCCAATATCATTGGTTGTAAGTAATAATAAACTAAAATATTATTGAAACCTAATATGAATATTTTTTATTTTTTTAGGTTCAGCAATGATGTTATATTCTTGATTTAAGAATTGAAATATTATATGAACAGATTTAAGTTATACACTATTGCCATTTACTGTTTTTATTTACTATTTAAAGCTTATTAAAAAATATACATAAAATGATACTAGACTATATAATAATTTTTTGTATATCAATATTAACTTCCCTAATACTAATACTTAGTTTTAGTAAACTTTTTTATAAATTAAAAATTCTTGATAATCCAAAAAAATACTGACTTAAAAGAAAGTCAATTCCTTACTCTATGTGAATAGTATTTTTTATATCATTTTTTTTAATAAGTTTATTTTTTATAGAATATAACTATAAACTTTGATTAATTTGGTTATTTTGATTTTTAATCACATTAATTAGTTTTATAGATGACAGAATAAATATAAGTGCAAAAATAAGACTATTATTACAAATACTAATCTGAGCAGTAATATGAATAACATCAATAAAAATATGATATATAAGTAATATTTTTTGATGAATATCAAATTTAGAAACTCATTACATAGAAGTTTTTAATTATACAATATATTTAATTCCCCTTTTTTTTACTATACTTTGGTATGTTTTTATTTTTAATGCATTAAATTGGACAGATTGAATTCAAGGAAATACATCATGATTATCAATAATATCATTTTTTATATTATTTTTACTTTGAATAATATTATTTAACAGAGATGAAACAGAAGCATTAATAGAAAATGCTAAATTTATAATCTGAATATCCATAATTTTAGTTTGAATTATCATTCCATTTTGGTGGTTTGATGTAAAAGAAAAAATTCTTATGTGAGATTCTGGAACAATGTTTTTAGGTTTTATGTTAGCTACTCTAGCTATAATAGCTTGATGAAAAATAGCAACAGTTCTAGTGGTATTTTGAATATATTCTGTTGATGCAATATATGTAATAACAAAAAGATTATTAAATAAAAAAAATCCTTTAAATTGAGATTTTACACACCTCCATCATAGATTATTAAAAATATGATTAACAAAAAACAAAGTACTTACTCTTGTATATTCATTATCATTTCTATTCTGACTTACTGCATTATTTTTAGATAAAATATGAAAAATTATCGTATTTTTTATAATAGTTGTAGTTGTGATATTTATAAATAAAATAGTAGAAGCATTAATAATCAAAAAATAAATATGAAAAAATACTTATTTAAAAAAGCATTTACTTTTATAGAATTAATAATAGTTATTTCTATAATGATATTAATAACAACATCATCAGTTTTTTATTTTCTTGATTTTGTAAAAAATAAGGAAGTTGGTCAAAAAATACAAATACTAGAAGATAATCTAACAAAACTAGATAAAGATGTGTCTAATTATAAAATATTTGATTATGAAGTTATTTTTGATATAAATACACATAGTTGATGATATATTAGCTATATAAATAACTTTGATATAAATAATAGTCAATATATTGATAGCTTTAATTCATTAACATGAAGTTGAGTAATAAAATTTTTATGAAGTTGAACAGGAAGCATAAAAATATATAAAAAAGATAAATTTATATATAAAACATGAATTACTTCATCAGATACAATTAATTATGATTTTAATCAAGAAATATCATATAAAATAAAATCTACACTTACATGAGAAATATTAAATGATATATGAATAAATTATTATTCAGAAGATAATTTAAAACCTGAAAAAAATAATCTATTAAATCTAACAGATATAAATACCAAAAAAGATAAAAGTTGAACAAATATAACAAAACTTATAATAACAAATATTTGATGAAAAAAAGTTTTTTATAGCTGAAGTTTATCAAATAAAATAACAGATGATAATATATTTCTATTTTTTGAAAGTAATTGAGTAGAAAAATTTATAAAAATAACAAAATAAAAATGAAAATAGCATTTTTTTGAACATGAGAGTTTTCTAAAAATATTTTAAAAGAAGTAATTAAAAATAAAAATATCGAAGTTAAACTAGTAGTGTCTCAACCAGATAAAGCAATATGAAGAAAAAAAATATTAACTCCAACATTAATAAAAGAATTTGCATTAGAAAAAAATATAAAAGTATTACAACCTGAAAAATTAAAAAATAATACTGATTTCTTCAAAGAATTAAAATGATTAGATTTTATAGTTGTAGTAGCTTACTGAAAAATAGTTCCAAAAGAAGTACTAAACGCAGCAAAATATTGATGTATAAATATTCATGGTTCCATACTACCAAAATATAGATGAGCAAGTCCTATTCAAGAAGCTATAAAAAATGGAGATTCTGAAACTTGATTAACTATTATGTATATGTCTGAATGAATGGATGAGGGTGATATTCTAGACATAAAAAAAATAAATATAAACAAGTTAGACAAAACTCAAGATATATTTAAAAAATTTGAAGAAATAGGGCCTAAATTATTAATAAATACTTTAAATTGAATATTAAATTGATCTATAAAATGACAAAAGCAAGATAAAATAAAAGCAACTTATTGTAGTAAAATATCAAAAAAAGACTGAGAGATAAATTTCAAAAAAGAAACATGAGAACAAATTTATAATAAATTTAGAGCATATTCTCCTTGGCCATGAATATATAACTATTATAATAATAAAAAACTTAGTATTGAAGAATGTGAATTAAAAACAATTCCTAAAAATATTAATGAATCAGAAGTTGGAAAAGTCATTAAAATAGATAAAAAAAATATTTGAATAATAACATTAGATAATAAACTTTTTTTATTAAAACAAGTTAAACTTGAATGAAAAAAGAGTATGGATATACTTTCATTTATAAATTGAAATAATAAATTTTTAGAATATAAATTTTAAACATGTTAAACATTGCACTAAACACATTTAAAGAAATAGTAAGAAATAAATTTTTATATTTAATTCTATTTTTTGCATTTATTTTTATAGTATTTTCAATACTGTTAGGTCAACTAACTATCTGAGATGATAAAAAAATTATTGTAGATTTTTGATTAGCTATGATTGAACTTTTTTGATTATTAGGTGTTCTTTTTGTTTGATCACAACTACTTTTTAAAGAAATAGAATGAAAAACTATTTTTTTAATATTAAGTAAACCAATAAAAAGATATGAATTTATACTATGAAAATTTTTATGATTTAGTTTTACTGTATTTTTAATAATATTATTACAATCAATTTTATTTCTAACAGTTTTATTTCTAAAAGATATAGAAATAACAAAACTAATATTATTTTCTCTACTTTTTACATTTTTTAAATTAGAAATTTTACTATCACTAGTATTTTTCTTTTCTACATTTATGTCAAATATATTAACTATATTAGTATCTATAAGTATATATTTTTTAAGTCATAACTATTCAATATTACTTAACATGGCTAATAGATGAAAAAATGAACTAATGATATATTTAACTAAGGGATTACAGCTACTAACACCACCTCTTGAAGCATTAAATATAAAAGATATAATATGAAGCTTTTCAAGTTTTACTTATAAATTCTTCTTATTTAATACATTTTATTCTATTATATATCTAATAATTATATTATTTTTCACTGTTATAATATTTAATAGAAAGAAATTTGAAAACTAGAATTAACTTCTAGTTTTTTATCTTTATAGTTTCTTTTTATAAACTAAAAAGTATTATAACTACTGTAAATAAAACTCATGAAATTTTAAATAAATAAAATTTATAATGAAAAAAAATGAAATCATAAAATTTTGAAAAAATCTAGATTTAAAAATTAAAGATATTGAAAAAATATTATTAAAAATAACTAACCTTTCAAAAAGTCAGTTATTTTTGCTAGATGAAATAGATGAGAAATACCTAAAAAATATTAAAAATGCTTTTTATAGGCTTAAAAAATGAGAACCTTTAGAATACATTATTAATAATGCTGAATTTTATTCCCTAGATTTTTATGTAGATAATAGATGCTTAATTCCTAGAAATGATACTGAAATAATGGTAGATAAAGCTATTGATACTATAATAAATTATAAATTAGTATCATTAATAGATGTATGAACTTGAACTAGTTGTATTCCAATTTCTATTATTAAAAATACAAATAAAATAGACAATTGTTATGTAATAGATATTTCTGAAAAAGCATTAGAAGTAAGTAAAAAAAATATTAAAAAACATAACTTACAAAAAAAAGTATCTCAAATAAATTGAAATTTAATAAAAGAATTATTAATAAATAAAGATTATAATTTAAATAAAAATATTATAATCACAGCAAATCTACCATATATAAAAAATGATGATTTTGAAAATATAGATAAAGAAACAATGGAGTTTGAACCAAATTTAGCATTGTATTGATGAAAAAAAACAGGGTTTGAATTATATGAAAAACTAATCAAAGAATGTTTTAAATTAAAAGAAATATATAAACTAAAAAATCTTACTCTTTTTATAGAAATATGATTTGATCAAAAAAAATATAGTAAAAATTATTTAAATAATTTGAATTTAAAATTTAAAATTTTTAAAGATAGTTGAAATATTGATAGATGTATAAAAATAGAGTTTTAACTCTATTTTTTTGTAAAAAAAAGAAAAAATGATAAACTAAGATAGTAATAGATTATATTTACCAAAAAATTATGTGACTAGAAGACTATTCTCCAGACATAGATTCATCTGAATGATTATGAAACTGAACTGAAAAAACTAAAGAAGCAAGTGAAAAATATAAAGAGTCAGTAAAAAAATCTTGAGTTAAAATAGCAAGAACAAAAAAAGATGAAAAAAAAGCCAAAAAATATGATTTTTTATTGGCTGGTTTTTTGGTAAAAATTATTGTTGATAAAAAATATGATACTATTTTAGAAAGTTTATTTCCAACAATACATAAATGATTTCCTTCAAATTTTGTATTATGAATTTTGTCTCTTATAAATATAGAAATAAGTAATAAAATAAGAGAAGTATCTCAAAAAGAAAAAATAATATTTAATTATAAAATTAAAAGTACTGATACAAATTTTGATGATAGTAATATAGATAAAGAAATACAAAATAGAATTAATTATTGGGTGGAAGATATAGTTAACAGTATAATTATAGAATATTCTAATATTCAAACTAAAAAATTAAAAGAATTACTAATTACTGATAATGAATTATTACTTATATATATGAGTAAAGTATTTAGTTTTTTCCTAAAAGAAATAAATATTAATATTTCAAAATCTAAATCAGATAATATATCAGAATTTATACTAAATGAAATTAAAAAATCTATAAATAAACTAAAAATTGAAGAAATATAAAAAGCATTAATTTAAAATATTAATGCTTTTAAAGTGCATAAAAAAAATATTTGACTTATAAAAACTATTAAGTAAAATCTGCCCACAAATAAAAAAATAATCTATTTGTTTTAATTCTTCCTTTAAAATAGGGAAAATAACTAATAGATTAATTTTTTGTTTTTATAAAAATATTTTTAAATTTTAATATTACTAAAATGGCTAAAGTAACTCCTTTAGATAAAATCAGAAATATTGGTATTATTGCCCATATTGATGCTGGTAAAACAACTGCTACAGAAAGAATTTTATTCTATACTGGTAGAATTCACAAAATTGGTGAAACTCATGATGGTGAATGAACAATGGATTGGATGGAACAAGAACAAGAAAGAGGTATTACAATTACTTCTGCAGCTACTACTTGTTTTTGGAAAGGACATCAAATAAATATTATTGATACTCCAGGTCATGTTGACTTTACAATTGAAGTAGAAAGATCACTTAGAGTTCTTGATGGTTGAGTTGCTGTATTCGATGGTTCTCAATGAGTTGAACCTCAATCAGAAACTGTATGGAAACAAGCTGATAAATATGAAGTACCTAGAATCTGTTTTATAAATAAAATGGATAAAATGGGTGGTGATTTTGAAATGTCTATTGATACTATTAAAAAAAGATTAGCCTGAGATAAAGTTGTTGCTATTCAATACCCTATTGGTGCAGCTGAAACTTTTGAAGGTATTGTTGATCTTATAGAAATGAAAGCTTATCATTTTGAAGGAACTGATGGTGAAAAAGTAACTGAAATTGAAATTCCTGCTGATATAAAAGATAGATGTGAAGAATTAAGAGAAGAAATGATTGAAAAAGTAGCATCTCAAGATGATGACTTAATGGATAAATATTTTGAAAATGGAGAATTAGATATTACTGATATTAAAAAAGGTTTAAGAAAGGCTGTTAGTTCAAATGCTCTATATGCAGTAGTTTGTGGATCAGCTCTACAAAACATTGGTGTACAAATGGTTATTGATGCTGCTGTTGATTATTTACCTTCACCAGTTGATGTAAATAATGCACAAATTGATTGTAAAGATATTGATACTAAAGAAACATTTAAACAAATTCCTGTTGCTAATGATTCAAATCTAGCTGCTATTGCATTTAAAATTGCTACTGATCCTTTTGTTGGTAAACTTACATTTACTAGAGTTTATGCAGGTACATTAAAATCAGGTACATATATATATAATGCTACTACTGGTTCAAAAGAAAGAGTAGGTAGATTATTACAAATGCATGCTAATGATAGAGTAGAAATTCCTGAAATTACTGCTGGTAATATTGGTGCAATAATAGGTTTAAAAAATACTAAAACTGGTGATACTTTATGTGATATTAATGATAAATTTTTAGTTGAATCTATAGAATTTCCAGCTCCAGTTATTTCTATATCAGTTGAACCAAAATCAAAAGCTGATCAAGAAAAAATGGGTATGGCATTATCTAAATTAGCAGAAGAGGATCCTTCTTTTAAAGTTACTACTGATGAAGAAACTGCTCAAACTATTATTTCAGGTATGGGTGAACTTCATCTTGATATAATTGTTGATAGAATGAGAAGAGAATTTTCTGTTGAATGTAATGTAGGTGAACCACAAGTAAGTTACAGAGAAACAATTAAAAATGTTGCTGCTGATGTAGAACATAAATATTCTAAACAAACTTGAGGTAGAGGTCAATATGGTCATGTTGTGATTACATTTGAACCATATAAAGAAATGGATGAAGAAGATATTAAAAATGAACTTAAAGAAAAACCAGAAAATAAATTTGTTAATAAAATTGTTTGAGGAACTATTCCTAAAGAATATATTCCTGGTGTTCAAAAAGGGTTAAATGAAGCATATAATAGAGGTTTTGTAGCTGGTTATCCTATGGTAGACATAAAAGCTACTCTTACATTTGGTTCATTCCATGAAGTTGATTCAAGTGAATTATCATTTAAATTAGCTGCTTCTAAAGCATTTCAAGAAGCTTGTAAAAAAGCTCAAGCATGTTTACTTGAACCAATAATGAAGGTTGAAGTAAATACTCCTGAAGAATATATGGGTGATGTTATTGGACAAATTAATTCTAAAAGAGGTAGAATCGAAGAAATGGGTGACAGAGGACAAGCTAAAATTGTTACTGCATTTGTTCCTTTATCAGAAATGTTTGGATACATGACTGATCTAAGATCTGCATCTCAAGGTAGAGCTACATATGCTATGGAATTTAATCATTACGAAGAGGTTCCAACAAATGTTGCTACTAAAATTAGAGAAGAAAGAGGTTTTGTTCTTCCTGATGAAGATTAATATTTCTAAAAAAACTATTCCAAATGGAATAGTTTTTTTATTGCTTTATCTCAAAAATCATTAATATAATATTACTTGTATTTAAATACAAGTAACTAAAAAATATTCTTAATTACTATTAAAATAGTAAAATAATAAAAAATTAAGTCTTCAAAAATATTCCAAATTAATATATAAAAATATGACAACGATATCTTTATATATTAATATAAATCATAAAATAATCTGATTTATAATGTATATGTAAAAATTTACATATCTTTTAAAGAAACTGATTTTATTATCAATATGTATTCATAAAAGAATATAAATATTTTATATAATAAAAATCAAAACATGACTCATACAATGCAATTAATTTTTGCTTGAGCTATTTTTTGAATGTCTTTATCTGTAGTTCTTTTCTATTTATGGGAAAATAGAAAAACAAATAAGGCATGAGATAAAGCAGAAAAAATACTAAAAGAAGCAGAAGAAAAAAAAGAAAAAATATTAGAAGAAGCAAGAAAAGAAAACAATAATATAATAAAAAAAGCAGAAAAAATAGAAGAAAGAATTTTAGAAAGAGAAGAAAAAATCCAAAATAAATTAGAACAAATAGAAGAAAAACAAGATAAAATTTTACAAAGAGAAGATAACTTAAGAATACAAAAAAAAGAATTAGAAGATAAAAAAATTGAGCTTGATTGAAAACTATCTGAAATAGCTAGATTAACAGAATCTGAAGCAAAAGAAATATTTTTAAAACAAATAAAAGATAAATTTTCAGAAGATTGAGTTGAAATAATAAAAAAATATAAGAAAAAAATAGAAGATGATAAAAAAGAAATAGCTAGAGATATCATTTTAAAATCTATTCAGCAATATGCATGAGATGTAACAAGTGAAGTTACTACTACACTTATACCTATTCCATCTGATGATATAAAAGGTAAATTAATTTGAAAAGAAGGTAGAAATATTACTACTTTTGAAAGATCAGCATGAGTAGCTTTAATAATAGATGATACTCCTGATACTGTATTTATCTCTGCATTTGATCTATATAGAAGGTATATTGCTAAAAAATCATTAGAAAAACTTATAGAAGATGGTAGAATACAACCAGCAAGAATTGAAGAAGTAGTTGCTCAAACAGAATCTGAAGCTAATATATTACTTAAAGAACTAGGTATAAAAATTACAGAAGAACTATGAATAAGAAATATTCCTGATGAAATTATTCCAGTTATAGGTAAATTAAGATTTAGAACTAGTTATGGTCAAAATATACTTAAGCATTCAAAAGAAACTGCAATTATAGCAGAAGCTCTAGCAAAAGAATTATGAGCTGATCCATATTTAGTTAAAGTTGGTTGATTATTACATGATATAGGTAAAGCCTTGGATCAAGACTTAGAATGAACTCATCCAGAAATTGGTTGAGTACTTGCTAGAAAATATAAACTTGATGAAAAAGTAATTGATATGATTGAAAATCATCATGGTGAACAATTTAGTATTTCTCTAGAAGCTGCTATAGTTCAAGTAGCAGATGCTATATCATCAGTAAGACCATGAGCAAGAAGAGAGGTTATAGAAGATTATCTAAAAAGAGTTCAAGAAATGGAAGCCTTAGTACAAAGCTTTTCATGAGTAGATAAGGCTTATGCTCTATCTGCTGGTAGAGAAATAAGAGTATTTGTAAATGCTAAAACTATTTCAGATATAGAAGCAGCTGAATTAGCAAAAAAAATAGCTGACAATATTCAAGATAAACTTTCATATCCTGGTGAAGTAAAAGTAAACTTAATCAGAGAAACTAGAGTAATTGAGATTGCTAAATAATTGACTATTGTGTTATTTTAAATATAATAAATTTACTAAAAATTAAATAAAGATTATGTATAATGCAAGTGACTTAAAAATAGGAAAAAAATTTATAATGGATTGAGCTCCTTATGAAATAACAAGTTATGCTCAAAAAGTAATGTGAAGATGAGGTTCAATAATAAATATTAAAGCAAAAAATTTATTAACATGAGCAAATATACCAAAAACTTTTTCAGATCATGATAAATTTCCTCCTGCAGATATAACTACGAATGAATACGATTATTTATATAATGATTGAAGTAATTATTATTTTATGAATAATTCAACATTTGAGCAAGTAGAATTAGCAAAAGAAGTTTTAGATTGAGCAGAATTATTTTTGCAAGATTGAGATAAAGTTTTACTACAAGAATTTAATTGAACCCCTATAAATATAAATTTAGAACCTACTTGTATACTAGAAGTTATTGAAACTCCACCATGAGAAAAAGGTGATACTGCAACATGAGGTAAAAAACCAGCAACTTTAAGTACATGATTAGTTATTCAAGTACCTTTATTTATAAAATCATGAGATAAACTAGTAATAGATACTAGAACAAAAGAATATAGAAGTAGAGCTTAATTATATGGAAAAAACACTAATTATTTTAAAACCAGAAATACCTGAATCAGAAAAAAACAATATAACTGTTTCAAAAGAAAAATTTAAAAAAATATTTCTTAGAATTATTAAAGCAAATTGATATAAAATTGAAAATATAAAAGAAACTATTATAGATAAAGAAACTGCTCAACTTCATTATGCAGAAAAAAAAGAACATCCATTATTTAATGATGTTGTAGAATATATATCATCAGATATTTCTACAATCTTATCTATAAGCTGAGAAAATTCTATAAAAAATATTAGATGTATAGCATTAAAAATGAGAGAAAAATATATTTGAAAATCAAAGCTATATAATCTAATTCATTCTTCTGACTCAAAACATGAATCTGATAGAGAACATCAAATTCATTTTTAAAGCATTGCTAAAAAAGCATTGCTTTTTTTTATTAAAAATATAAAATATTTATAAATTTATACATATAAACTTTATTTATGTTTCCATTTTTTGAACCTATAAACTGATTTTTAATATATACTTTTTGATTAACTCTAACTATTAGTTTTTTTGCATTTTTATGGATGCTAAAAAAATTATCAATTAGATTTTGATATGATTTTATTATTTTTAAAAAAAATATACTTTGGTTTTTTTTATCAATTTTCTTTTTTTCTAGATTATTTTATGTTATATCTAAATGGCATGATCTAAAATATATAAAAAATCCTCTTGAATTTTTTATAATGAATGACTATAATTTTTCACTTTTTTGAGCTATATTTTGATTTTTAATTGTATTATATATAACATTAAAAATTAGAAAAGAAAAATTGGATAAATTTATTGATTGATTAGCTATATCTTTATTTTTTATATTATCTATTTGATTTATTTGAGCATTATTTTGATGACAAGTATATTGAAAAGAAACAACTTTATGAATAGAAATACTATATACTAACCCTTTTACTCCTGTACCATTTCAAGTACCAATTTTTCCTCTACCAATAGTCTATTCTATATTATTTTTTATACTTTTTTCTATTTCATATATAAGTTCAATGTATATACATACAAAATGAATAATTTGATATATATGACTTATTATAATGTCTTTACTATTTATAATATTTGAATTTTTTAGTTGAAAATATGATATTTTTAGAGATAATATATGAATAAATTTAACTCAAATTTTATCTATTATTTTTATAATATTTTGTATATATAGATTAATAAAAATTTTTAGATATACAGAATCAAAAGATAAAACAATACTAAATTAATAATCATGTTATCAAAAAATATAATATTTATATATTCATCAATATTTTTTATATTATGAATATTTATAAATAATCTTACTCAAAATATTATTTATTCTAGTATAGCACTACTTATTTTTGTAGTGCTTTTTTTAATATATTTTTTTATTTCTAAAAAATATATTAATTTGTTAATATTTATTATCATCTCATTTATTCTATGAGTATTAACTTCAAATTATAACTTAATTATAATAGAACAAAAAGAAAAAATATTAAATAATTATTTTAATAATAAAAATTATGAAATAATTTTAGAAATAAAATCACTTAATAAAATAGATGAAAATAAAAAAGAATATATATGAAAATTAATACAAATAGAAAAACAAAAAATAAATAATAATATATGATTAATTGTAAATATATACTGAGACAAAAAACTAGAAAAATGATATATTATAAAAACTAATACAAAATTATATAAATTTAAAAATTATAATTGATTTTCATATAAAAACTATATGCTATCAAAAAATATTTATTTTAGTATAAATAGCTATAACTATAAAATAATAGAAAAAAATAAAATAAATATAATAGAAAAATCTATATTAGAGTTCAGAAAAAAAGTATTAAAAGCAATATATCAAATATATCCTAAAGAAGAGGCAATATTTTTATGATGAATACTTATTTGAGCAAGAGAATCATTACCAAATGATTTAAAACAAGATTTTAATAACTCATGACTTACACATTTTATAGCAGTATCAGGATTTAATATTACAATACTAATAATTTTTATAACTTATTTAATTCAATATCTTCCAAATACATTAAAAATTATAATTATAACGATTTCAATTGTTTTATTTACAATTTTGGTAGGATATACAGCTCCAGTAATTAGAGCTTCTCTAATGTGACTTATTTGATATTATATACTTCAATCTTGAAGAAAATGAAACTTATTATCAATAATACTTTTAACAGCAATTATAATGATAATTATTTCACCTTTAAGTATAAACTATGATGTTTCACTACATTTAAGTTTTTTAGCAGTTTTATGAATAGTTTATTCTCAAAAATTTTTTGAAAAAATATTCTATTTTCTACCAAATTTTTTAGAAATAAAAACAGCATTCACATTAACTTTATCTGCACTTTTATTTACTTTACCAATAATGATTTTTAATTTTGGCCAAGTGTCTATATTAGCTCCTTTTAGTAATATAGCTGTAACTTGGACTATCCCCTTAGCTATGATTTTTGGTTTTTTATCTGTAATTGTCTATTTTGTCTACCCTATATGATGAATTATAATTTGATATATAACATGGATATTTTTAAAATGGGATATTATGGTTGTGCATTTTTTTTGAAATCTAGATTGGTCATTATTAAAAATAGACTTTTGAATATATAAAAATCAATTAGAGATAACTTATTTTATAATATTTATATTTTTAATTATTTATTTTAGAAAAAAAGAAACAAATTAATTTGTTTCTTTTTGTTTAGGTTCACTATCTGATATAGTATCAATTTCTCAAGATTTGAATATATCTCAAGTATTTAATTCTTCAGCTTCTTTTATAATATTATCTTTTTGTTTATTTAATATTTTAATTTTTTCTGTATCATTACTTTTTAATGCTTTTTGTATTTTTTGCTCTAATATATTTGCATCATTAATTATTTCTTTTTTTCTTTTATCTTTATGTAATTTTAAAGAATCTTTAGCTCATAATTTTCATTCAGAAGAAAATGCTAAATAATATAAACTATTAATTCATTCTAATTGTTTTTTTAAATTTCAAGAATCTATATTTGCAATTGCAGTTTTATAAGTTTGAGTATCTACCTTTATATTTTTTACTTTATTTAAAATTTTATTTTTTCAGATTTTAATAGCTACAGATAAATTTTTTTGTTTATCTATATTTCAATCTTTTCAAGGTATATCAATATAGTTACCTCATATAATATTTAAAACTCAATCATCAAATCAATTATCTCACATTTCCTTATTAAAATCATCAAATTCAGGTATATCATTTATAATTTCTCCTAAATTTATAATATTTTGCATTTTATTTTCTCATTCCAAATTAACCAATAATCAATTTAACATTTCTTTATCATTAATACTTAATCAATCAATAGCATTAATATCTATTTTTCAATCTTTATTTAAAGCTAAATTATCAATTGAAATATTTTTTTCTTCTAAATAATTCTTTATCAAAGGATATTCATTAGTTTTTTTTATTTTCTCATTATTTAATTTTTCTTTATATTCTTCTTCAGTTCAAGTATCACTATAATCAGGTAAATTATTATGTTCTTCTTCTTGAATTTGTTCTTCTTGAATTTCTAAACTAGGATCAACTAAATCTTCAGATTCAATAAAGTCATTTTTTTTATTTTTAGTATTAAAAAGACCTCCTCCATCTAATTTTAACTCTTTTCACTCTAA
>CAZCCA010000001.1:18194-29331 GCA_964497215.1 uncultured Candidatus Peribacteria bacterium
TATTTTTAGTATTAAAAAGACCTCCTCCATCTAATTTTAACTCTTTTCACTCTAAATTTTTTAATGGATCTGTTGGTTGTTCAAAAGAGTCATTAAAAGATTCTTTAA
This sequence comes from uncultured Candidatus Peribacteria bacterium, assembly GCA_964497215.1. Classification (GTDB taxonomy): domain Bacteria; phylum Patescibacteriota; class Gracilibacteria; order BD1-5; family UBA6164; genus UBA6164. The sequence goes on from CAZCCA010000001.1 coordinate 18,303, forward strand.
CTTGATATCATCATTTAAATTGATTTAATGGATTCATAATTTTTATTTATAAAAAAATAATTACTAATATTTTATCATATTAGTAATTATTTTGTCAAATTATTGCTTAATCATCAAATCCTTCTGGTGTTTTTTCTCAAAACTTAGTAGCTTGTTCATATACATAAGCTATCTCAAAAAGTTTTTGTTCTTCTAATCTTGGAGTTAATATTTGAAGTCATACTGGTAATAATTCTTTTTCAGAATCATTACTTTCAGCAAAACCACATGGTACTGAAATTCATGGTAATCATGCAAGTGAAGCTGGTATAGTATAAGCATCACTTAAATACATTTTAACTGGATCATCTATCTTTTCTCATATTTTCCAAGCAACACTTGGTGCTACTGGTGAAATAATAGCATCTACTTCAGAAAAAGCTTTATTAAAATCTTCTATAATAAGTGTTCTTATTTGAGTAGCTTTTTTAAAATATGCATCATAATATCATGCAGAAAGTACATAAGAACCTAAAACTATTCTTCTTTTAGCTTCATCACCAAATCATTCTTCCCTATTATTCATAAATAATTCATCTGTAGATGAATATGGTTTATCTGAATTATAACCAAATCTAATACCATCATATCTAGATAAATTAGTGGAAACTTCTGCTGGCATTATTATATAATATGTTGCTATAGCATACTTAGTCATTGGTAAGCTAACTTCTTTTATTTCAACTCATAATTCTTTCATTTTTTCTACTGCTTCATCTATTCTAGTTTTTACTCATTCATCAAGTCATTCCTCAAAATATTCTTTTGGAATACCTATTTTTACTCCTTTTAAATCCTTAGTTTCCCAAATTTTATTATCTATAATATCCTTACCTGGAATAGATGTATTTTCCTTTGAATCTTCTCAATTCATTATATTATATAATATAGCTGAATCTTTTACTGTTTTTGTAAGAGTTCATGGACAATCCAAACTAGAAGCCATTGCCATAATACCATATCTTGAATTTCTTCCATAACTTGGTTTAAATCAAACTATACCACACATAGAAGCAGGTTGTCTAATACTTCATCAAGTATCTGTTCAAAGAGCAGCTGGAGCTAGTCATGCAGCAACACAAGCAGCTGATCATCAACTTGAACCTCATGGAATTCTATTTGTTCACCAAGGATTAATGGTAGTATTTAAAGCTGATGATTCACTAGTAGATCACATAGCAAACTCATCCATATTAACTTTTCATAAACTACTCATCCCTGCTTTTTGTAATTTTTCAATTACAGTTGAATTATATGGTGGAACAAAATCTTTTAACATATTTGATGCACAAGTAGTTGGTACTCAATTTTCACAAAATATATCTTTTATAGCAATTGGAACTCAAGCAAGCTCTCATTCATTATCATTTAAACCTTTTTTGTTTATATAATTATATGATTTTATTTTATTATCATATTTTTCTATTCTATTTTGAAAATAATCAAAAACTTCTTTTTTTGAAGTTTCTCAAGATTTTATTTTATTAATTATTTCTTCTAAACTTAAATCCTTAAATTTCATATTTTATAGTTAATTATAAATTTTATATAGTATAATCAAAAAATAGCTTTTTAAAAGAAAAAACCTTCATTTTTGAAGGTTTTTATCATTGTAATTATGCTTTTTTAACTTCTTTAAGTCTAGCAGCTTTACCAGTAAGATCTCTAATAAATTTAATAGATTTTCTTCTAACTTTAAATTGTCTAATAACATCAATTTGTTTAATAGTTGGAGAATGTATAGCAAATACTTTTTCTACACCAAAAGCTCAAACTTTTCTTCTTACTGTAATAGTTTTTTCTAAAGCTGATTTACCAGCAGTTTTTATAACTAAACCTTTAAATTTTTGAATTCTTTCTTTGTTTCATTCTTTAATAATTTGATGAACTTCTATTTCCATACCCGTTTTAATTTCAGGTCTATTTTCTTGTAAAAAACCTTCTTGTATTGTTTTTATTAATGCTGAATTTGACATAATATATTAAATTAAAAATAAAATTTCTTTTGAAATTGGCCATATCATATAAAAAAATATATAAAATGCAAATTTTTTTTGTATAAAAAATAAAAATATGTTAATATTAAACTATATTAAATAATAATATTAAAAAAATGGACTTTAAAACATTAAAAGAAAAAGCATTAGAAAAAACAAAACAAGCTATAAATTATTCTGCAAAAAAACTAACTAATTCATCTTTAACTATAGAAAAAAAAGAAGATTTAGAAAAAATAATCAAAAAATCTGCAACTACAAAATTTAAAAATAAAGAAACATGAATAGAAAAAGAATATAAACATAAAAGTATAGTTATATTTGCAGAAGAATGATCTGACTTTTTTAAAGAGGCATTATATATTTTACCTGTTATTGTAGCTAAAGCATTTTCACAAAATATATCTGTAAAATTAGCAAAATCAAAGATAAAAGATGTAAAATTATCAGACTATAAAGTAAATTCAAAAACTCTTCCTAATTTAGTTGTATTTCAAGAAGAAAAAGTTTATAAAAATATTGATGGTAAAGAAAATATACTAAAACTTGTAAAATCATTTAATTTAGATATAAATAAACAGATAGATGAATTTAAAATCTAAATATTAAACTATGATGACATTAACAATTTTGGATATTTTATACTTAGTATTAATAGTATTCTCAGCAATTATTTGAACTTTACTTATAATGGTATTAATAAGAATCTATAAAATACTTTGACCAATGGTAGAAATATTAGAAATATATAATAAAATAAAAAGTATATTTCAAGCATATGCAAATATTCCAGAAACTATAAAAAATAAAGTTTCAGAAACTTTAAATAAAAAAGATTAAATAAATGAACTGCTCACCTAAAAGTAGAGTGTAAATAAAAAAGACACTCTACTTTTAGGGTGTAAATTCAAAATTTATTTAATCTTTTTTATTGCCATTTTTTCCTAATTATATAAGATTATTCTATCTATAATATTATAAAATCATTATGTCAAAAATAATAAAACTTGATAAAAACCTTGCAAATCAAATAGCAGCATGAGAAGTTGTAGAAAGACCAGTTTCAGTTATAAAAGAGCTTTTAGAAAATAGTATAGATGCTTGAGCAGATAATATAATAGTAGAAATAGAAAATTGATGAATTGATAAAATACTAATTACAGATAATTGAGAATGAATAGAAAAAGAGGATTTACCTCTAGTTATAGAAAAATATTCAACATCAAAAATAAAAAACCTAGATGATCTATATAATATAATGACATTTTGATTTAGATGAGAAGCTATTTCTGCTATATCTTCAGTGTCAAATATGACTATTATTTCAAAAAATATAAATGAAAAATTTTGAAATAAACTAGAAGTTATTTGATGAGAAATAAATAAAATAGAAACATATGCATATGATATATGAACAAAAATAATTATAGAAAATTTATTTTATAATACTCCTGCTAGATTAAATTATATCAAAAAACCTAGAACAGAATACAATCATATATTAACATTTCTTCAACAAATAGCACTTAGTTATCCAAATATAGGTTTTGAATTTATATCAGAAAATAAGCAAATATTTAAATACAAAAAAAATGAAGATTTAAAAACTAGAATATACAATATTTATTGAAATGAATTTTATGAGAACTTACTTGAAATTAATTTTAATATGGAATGAATAAATATTTCTTGATATATTTCAGATCCAAAAACAAGCTTCACAAATAAAAATAGACAATCATTATTTGTAAATAATAGAGTAATTAAATCTCCCCTAATTCTAAAGGCAATAAATAATGCTTATAATAGATTTATTCCTCATAATATGAATCCATGATATGTATTAAACCTAAAAATAGACCCAACACAAGTCGATGTTAATGTTCATCCAAGAAAACTTGAAATAAGATTTGCAAATGAACAATCTGTATTTAGAGCTGTATATCATTCTATCCAAGATAAATTAGAAAAAGTAAGCCTAGTAAATACAGAACAATCAATAAATATAGAAAATAAAAATACATCATATTTTTCAGAAAAAAAAGAAATAAATAAAACATCAAATTTTTGATATACTGGTTCATGAACAAAATTTAAAGCATACTCTCCTTATACTGACAAATCAGCAAACATAAATCAAACTCAAATAAATAATGCTATAAATTTTTCTAAATCTCTTTTAGATGATAAAAATAATTATAATGAAAATATAGAGTTTGAAAAATCAACTGATTTACATGATACTCCATTATGAAAAATAATATGACAATCACATAATGCATATATTATTGTTGAAACTAAAGAATGAATAAAATTTTTAGATCAACATGCATTAGCAGAAAGAATTATTTATGAAAAATTAATAAATAATGATTATTGACATAATAGACAATGTCTATTAATATGAGAAAGTATAGCTTTAACTCCAAAAGAAATAGATATATTAGAAATAAATAAAGATATATTTATTAATATGTGATTTGATTTTGAAGTAATGCCTTGAAATATAGTAATTATAAATTCAATACCTGATTTTATAAAAAAAGAAAATATTTCAAATATATTTATATGAATCATTGAAGATATATGAAACCATAAATTTAATAAATCTACAACATTAGATGAAGTAAAAAATAAAATATTTGCTTATACAGCTTGTAGATCAGCTATTAAATTTGGTCATAAATTAAGCTTATTTGAAATAAATAAATTATTAAATGATTCAGTATTAGATTATTCAGCAACATGTCCACATTGAAGACCTGTAATTTTTGAAATAAATTTAGAAGATTTAAAAAATAAATATGAAAGATAAAAAAATAGAAGAAAATATTACTTTCTTCTATTTTTTAAATTTGTAAATGGTATCCCTGACAAGAATCGAACTTGTGTCTACCCCTTAGGAGGGGGTTATTCTTCCACTGAACTACAGAGACTAAAAAAAGTTTCTAAATACTAATAATTTTTAGAAACTTTTCAAGTTAAATTTGTATAAACCAAAGAACTCCAGCTAAAACTAATAATACTACAACAAAAATAATTAATATAATATTAGATGTTTTTTCATACTTAAGTTCAGATGATAATTTTTCCTTTTCTTTTTCTAAAAGTTTAACTTCTTTTAATAATCATGTTTTTGATTCTTCTAATAAATATTGAGATTTTTTAAAATCTAACAATGAAACAGAATTTTTAGCTATTTCTTCAGCTTTTCAAACTCTCATTGATAAATTTTGAATTATTTCATCTTTTTTAATTAATTCTTTTTTTAAATCTTTATAAATTAATCATAGAGTTCATGAAACATTTTCATCATTTTTAACTATATTTTTTTCTTCTGTTTTATTAAAATTTTCTACAATTTTTGGTTCTACAATTACTTCTTGTTTTTTTACTCAATTTCACATTAAATTTTCTACATCTGATCATTTTATATAAACAACTTTTCATTCTTTTTTTGCTCTAAGTTTTCAAGCTTTTATATATCTATCTACTGAACGAGTAGAAATTCACATTTTATCAGCAACTTCTTGTCTTGTATATTTATACATAATAGACATAATTAAATAATAACTGTCTATAATCTATACTTTTTTACTAATTAATCAAGTTTATTAATAATTTAACTTTGACAAAATTATTTTTTTAATGTCTATAATAAATTATCTTTCATAAACTGGAAATTTGTTAGACAAATATAAAACATCTTCTTTTAGTTGTTTTAACTTATTTATTAATTCATTATTATTAAAAATTTCCATATTTGATTTATTTTCAATTTCTGAGTTATATCATTTTGTTTCTTGTAATAATTTTATTGCTTTTGTAAAAATTAAAGCAATTATTTTCATTTCTTCTTCTTTCATTCATCTTGTTGTAACAGCAGGTGTTCATATTCTTATTCAAGATGGATCCATAGCTTTTCTTAAATCATATGGTATCATATTTTTATTTGCTGATAATCAAACTAATTCTAAAACTTTTTCAGCTTCTTTTCATGTTACTCAAAAACTAGAAAAAACATCTATTAATAATAAATGATTATCTGTTCAATTTGAAATTATTTTAAATCAATTTTTTATTAATTCATTTCATAAAGTTTTTGCATTTATAATTATTTGTTTTGCATATTCTTTAAATTCAGGTTGAAGAGCTTCTTTAAATGCTACTGCTTTTGCTGCAATTAAATTTTCATGTGGTCATCATTGAACCCCTGGAAAAACTGCTCTAGCAATAACTTTTTCATGATCTTTTTTTGACATTATAATAGCTCATCTTGGTCATCTTAAAGTTTTATGAGTTGTTGAAGTAACAACATCACAATATGGTACTGGATTTTCTAATTGTCAACCTGCAATTAATCAAGCTATATGTGCAATATCAGCCATTAAAATAGCTCATATTTTATCTGCTATATTTCTAAATCTTTTCCAATCTAAATCTCTTGAATAAGCAGAAAAACCTGCAATAATCATTTTTGGTTTTTCTTGTAAAGCAATTCTTTCTAATTCATCCATATCTATTAATCATGTTTCTTTATCTAAAGTATATGGAATTATATTATATAAAAGTCAAGAAAAATTTAATGGATGACCATGACTAAGATGTCATCATTGATCTAAACTCATTCATAATACTTTATCTCAAGGTTTTAAAAATGCCATATAAACAGCTAAATTTGCTGGACTTCATGATAAAGGCTGAACATTAACATATTCACATCAAAAAATTTCTTTACATCTTTCTATTGCTAAATTTTCAATTTCATCAATAAATTCTTGTCCTGCATAGTATCTCTTTCATGGATATCATTCTGAATATTTATTTGTAAGAATACTTCATGCTGCTTCTAAAACATCTAAAGATGCATAATTTTCAGAAGCAATTAATTCTATTTCAGTTTCTTGTCTATTTTTTTCTTTATTAATTAAATCAAAAATAGCTTTATCATTATCTTTTAGCATTTTTTTAATATTTAAAAATTATTTATTATACTATATTTAAAACAATAAAAAAAGCTAGAAAATTACTAGCTTTTTTATTATAGAAATTATTTTTTATCAGATTTAATTTCAGGTTTATATTCTTTATTATTTTCTAAAAATTTATCAATACTAAGTTTATAAGCATCATTATCAATAAAAGATTTTAAGACTTTTTTTGCTACTTCTAATTGTCTGTCATAAAATTTAAATTCTTTTTCTTTTCATTCTTCTGGTGTATAGTCTTCTTTTTTAAAATGAACTTCAATATCAGGATTTATTCATTCATAATCAATATTTATATTATTTGGAGTAAACCATTTAGCTACTGTTAATTTTAACATACTTCAATCATCCAAAATAAAAGGTTTTTGAACTGATCATTTACCATAAGATTTAACTCAAACTAAAATTGCTTTTTTATAATCTTTTAAAGCTCATGAGATAATTTCTGATGCTGATGCTGAATTTTCATTTATTAAAATAACTATTTTTCAAGTATATATTTTTCAAGTATTTATACTAAAATAAGGTCTGTTAAATAAAGGATTTTTATATTTAGTTGTAACTAATAATTTATTTTTTTCTATAAAATTACTTAATATTTGAATAGAACTATTTAAAATTCATCATCAATTATATCTCAAATCTATAATTAATCATTTTTTATTAAAATTTTGTTCTAATGCATTTTTAAATTCTTTTGAAGTTTCCTCTCAAAACATATTTATAGAAATATATCATATATCATTATTTTCTAATTTTTTAGTTTCAACAGATGGTATTTTTATTTTATCTCTAATTACCTCAATTTCTAAAATATTTTTTTCTCAAACTCTTAAAATTTCTAACAAAACCTTTGTTCAAGCAGGTCATTTAATTTTTTCTACAGCATCAAATAAAGATAAACCTTCTAATGATTCTCAATTTGATTTAATTATTAAATCTCAAGATTTTAATCAAGATTTTTTTGCAGGAGATCATTTAATTAATCTTTCTATTTTTACTCATAAAGTATCTTTTTTTACAACTGCTCATATTCATTCAAAATCTCATGATAATACATTATTAAATTGTTCAGTTTCTTTTTTATTAAAAAATTCACTATGTTTATCTCCTAATCAATCTACTAATCATTTAATAGAAGAATCAATTAAATCATTTTTATTTAATCAATCAGATTCAAAATAATCTAATTTAATCAAACTATAAACTTCCCAAAACTTAGATAAATCTAAATCTTTTTTAACAACATTAACAACTCAATTATTGTTTTTTAACAATGAATAATCTATATTTTTATTTATATATAAAGAAAAAATAAAACCTAATGTAAAACTTGTTAAAAAGATAATAAAAAATAGTGCAAAATTATTTTTGTTATTAACTTTATTCATTTTTATATATTTTTTTTAAAATTAAATTTAACAATTTTTAATATATGTTTTTATAATAAAAAGACAAGTCAATAATTATTTTAAATAATTGTTAAAAAAATGTTAATATACATTAGTTGTTTTATTTAAAGTAAATTTTTACATATTTTTATAATTAAAATTAAATTTAACTTTTATATTATCTATATAAAGCTAATTTAGTTTTTAACATAAGAAATTAATATTAATAATATATATAAATAAAATAATTAAATATATAATACAAACAAAAAAAGTTAAATAAAATATTTATTTAATCTTTGATTTAAATAAATATATATGATATTATAAAAATATATAATATTAATTTAATAATTATGATTTTTGATTTTTTAAGAAAACAAAGTGAAATAAATAAAAAAAGAAATATAATTAAAGTTATGATTAAATCTTTAAATATTCCTGAAGATCAAAAAAAACTTTATTTGGAAGCTATATCTATTTTAGATATACAAGGTTTAGAAAAGTTATATATTTCCTTAACAAATTTTATTAAAGAATTGGAGTTAGAAAATTTAGATAATATAAATAAGCAAAACTTTTACCATATAGCTTGAATGAGAAAAAAAGAAGCAAAAGAAAAGCAAAAAGAAATAAATTCTTTTTCATTTTTAATTTCTAATTTATAAAAATGTCAAAAAATATAGAAAATAATTTAGATAATCAAATTATTGATTCTAAATTAAATAAATTAACTGAAAATATAGAAAATAATACTATAAAAATACCTGAATTTATTACTAATTTAGATGAAAATAATACTATAAAAATAAAAAATATTTTAGATGAATATTTAGTTTAAAATAATAATTCTAATTTATTTGTTAATAAAAGCTAATATATATAATAAAATTTGATTCTTGAAAAAATTAAAAAATTTTTATTAATTATTAAGTATAATTAAAATGTAAAAATGCAAAATTATAAAATATCAGTATCTAAAAAAGATAAAAAATATACGATTGTTTTAAAAGCAGAAACAGAAAAAATTGCTAGACAAAAAGTACATGATGAATGATACTCTATTTTAAGTATTGAAGAAATAAATAGAAGAGAAAATATTTGAAATACTTTTATTTTTAAAGTATTAACAAAAACATGAGAAGAAAAAAAATGAAAACTTGTATGAAATGATTTATTTAAAGCATATGTAAAATTAAAAAAAGATTTAGATTATGATGTTTTAGAATTATATCCTGAAGAAGATATAGATAAACTTAATGATAATCAAAAAAAAGTAATAGTTCATGATTTAAAAGAAGAATATGAATTAGTTTTTACTAATAAAAAAGAGAAAAAAGTAAAAAATGAAGAAATATCAGAATTACCAAAAGAAAAAAAATTAGATAATTTTTATCTAAAAAAAGAATTAACACAAATATATGACTTAATAGATTTTATATTAGTTAAACTTGAAAATTTATTAAATTGAAAAACATGAATAAAATTAGATAATGAACAAAAAGAAAAATTAAAAAAAATATATAATTCTATTATAAAGATTAAAAAAATTACAAATATATCTAAATTAAAAATTATTTGAGAATTAGCTCTTGTAAAGATATGACAAATAGAATTAAAGTATTTAGAAGAAAAACATGAAGAATGAAGTAAGCAACTTTTAAAAGAAACTAATAATTTACTAAAAAAAATAGGTTCTAAAAAAAGCTTTATTGAAAAAGATAAAGATATTAATTATATTTTAAAAAATTTATGAAATAGAATAAATGATTATTTTTCTAAATTTAAGAAAGATAATAAAAAAGAAAAAATAGATAAACATTCACATGAATATGTTAAAAATATGCTTTTTCTTAAAAGATATAAAGAAAAATTAAATGAAAATACATTATTTATAATAAAAAATTTTTTAAGTTTACTTTTTAATAGTGAACTAAGAGAAGAAACTTTTATTAGAAGAAAAGTATTAAATCAAAATATTTACTTATTAAAAATTAAAGAAAAATGAGTAAATTATTCATATACTTTTATAAAAAAGTGATTATCTAATATAAAAAAAATAATATATTCATTTTTAAAAAATATAAAAAATTATTTATTTCTAGTAATATTGATTTATGTATTGATATTTATGATAATGTTAAATATAAATTATTATTTTGATTTTTATAGTGCAAATTTAGAATGATTATTTTATTTTTTAATAGTATTTTTAATATATATAATATTATATTTGAGTAGAAATTTATTCTTAATTAGCTTAAATTTTGCATTTTTATTTTTCATAGTTATATTTTGAGTAGTTAACTTTTAATCAATTTAAAGATGAAGTTTCTACTCTTTTTTATATCCATAGTTTTTTCATTTATATTTTATATATTTTATGGTTTATCTGTTTGAAAAGATATTTTTTGAAAAGATATATATAATCAAGTAAATTTATATTCTATAAGTTGAAATTTACTTATTGAAAGTTTTATATTTTTTTTAATATGAATAATATTTTTATATTATTTTTCTTTTTTTTATAAATAAAAAAAAAAATTAAATAATAATAATAATAATAATTTAGAAAAAAATATAGATTTTAATAAAAAAAATAAATCTATACTAA
>CAZCCA010000002.1:0-5894 GCA_964497215.1 uncultured Candidatus Peribacteria bacterium
ATATTATGATATATAAAATATAATATATATACTTTGAAAATAGCAATACTTCATGAAATGTTTGTAAAGCTTGGTTGAGCTGAAAAAGTTGTTGAAACTTGGTGTAAAATGTATCCTAATGCAGATGTATTTACACTTATTTATGATGAAAAAAAATGTTGAAATATATTCCCAAAAAACAAAATAAATAAACAAGTGTTTAAACTTACTACTCAAAAAATTTACAATATAACAAAAAAACAAAGACTTTGTCTTCCTTTTATGGCAAATTCTATAGAACAATTAGATTTTTCTAATTATGATGTAGTTTTATGTAGTAGTAGTTGATTTGCTCATGGAGCTATTACAAAACCAGAAACAAAATTTATAGTATATTGTCATTCTCCTGCTAGATATATGTGGGATTGGACTAATGAATATAAAAAAGATATTTGAGCTAATAAATGAATTAAATGATATATATTAAATAAATTATTTCTAAAGCTTAGACAATGGGATTTTATAGCTAGTAATAGAGCTGATATAACCCTTGCTAATTCAAAAAATACTCAAAATAGAATTACTAAATACTATAGAAAAAAATCTGAAATACTTTATCCTCCAGTAGAAACAAAAAGATTTTGAAAAACTATAACTAATATGACACCAGTGCCAAGTACTAAAAAATTAAATATAGGTATAGATATCGAAAAAAATTATTATATTATTATTTCAGCATTAACTGAATTCAAAAAAATAGATATAGCTATAAAATCATTTAATAAAATGAATGATCAAAATTTAGTTATAATCTGAGAATGAAAATATAGAGCTGTATTAGAAAAAAAATGTAGCTATTCCTCTCCTTACAAGGGAAGGGTTAGGGGTGGGAATATAATTTTTACTTGAGCAAAATACTCTGATGAATTAGTCTCTCTAATTCAAAATAGTAACTGATTAATATTCCCATGAGAAGAAGATTTTTGAATAGTTCCTATAGAAGTAATGGCAGCTTGAAAACCTATTTTTGCATATAATTGATGATGACTTAAAGAAACTGTTTTAAAATGAATTACCTGAGAGTTTTTTGACAATAAAAATTGAAATGATTTTATAGAAAAGTTTAAAATTTTTGATAAAAATAATAAAAACTGATTTTATTCAGAAAAAGACTGTAAAAAACAAGCTGAATTATTTTCAGAAAAAAACTTTAAAATAAAAATAAAAGAACTAGTTGAAAACTAGTTCTTTTTATGTATTATATAATAAATATTTTTAATAATAAAAAATGAAAAAATACCTGAAAAAAACAAATTTATTTACTCTACTTACACAATTTTTAATAATAATACTACCTTTTTATGTATTATTTGCAGTCTTTTTTAGTGTAAAAGTATGAATACCAAAAGCATGATTTTATATAAAAGAATTAATAGTAGTACTTCTATTTATTAGTTTAATTTATGAATTTATAAAAAATAAAATAAAACCAAAATTTGAGTTTGTTGATTATTTAATATTTTTATATATTTGATATTGAATCTGAATAACTGTTTATAATTGACTATGAATTGATAGTATTATTTACTGATGAAGATATGATTTTATGTTTTTTATAGTGTTTTTAATATTTAAACATTGAAAACAATTTTTAAAAAGAAGTAATAAACAATTAATTAAGTTATTTTTATTAAGCTCTAGTGTATCACTACTATTTTCAATTTTAATTAAATTTAGATTATGAGAACAAAGGCTTTTAAGTTTTTGATATGTAAATTATATAAGTAACTGGATATATAACTGATGAATACCTATATACCATTGATTGGAAAATTCATGAATAAAAAGATTTCAATGAATATTTGATTGACCAAATCAAATGGCATTTTTCTTGATATTATATACTTCTCTTTTATTAGAATATGTAAAAAAGAAAACAGAGTATCATATAATATTAATATTAATAATAATTTTTTGATTAATAATATTGACTTATTCTAGATCAGCACTTTTATGAATATTTTCATGAATATGAATATTTTTACTTTTAAACTTAAAATATATTTATAAAAAATATAGAAAACAATTAATAACTATAACTACTATTTTTGTAATTTTATCATGAAGTTTGTTATTTATTTTTAGTGATAAAGTAAGTAATATTTTTATTAGGACATCATCAACAAAATGACATTTTGATAGAATGGAAATAGGTTATAAAAGATTTTTAAGTGAACCTATATGAGCATGACTAGCAGAAGCTTGACCAGCATATAGAAATATATATCCAGATAAACAAACAAAGATTGCAGAACAATTTTATATACCTGAAAGCTGGTTTATACAACAATTAATTGAATGATGATATATATATTTTATATTATTTTTATTAATACTTCTAAATATATTATTAAATCTATATAAAAACTCAAAACCTTTATTTATAGGTTTTATTGCAATATTAATAATGAATATATTTTTACATATTTTTGAAGCAACATATTTATCAATATTATTATTTATATTTATATGAATATATTACTCAACCTTGATTAAAAGCAAAAAACTTGAATAATATAATTTATCTATATAATATTATTACTTTATCAAATAATACAATATTATGAAAACATTAATATCATTAGTAATTATTTTTATTATCAGTATATCTACTATAAGTACTTCAAATGCATCAAATATAGAACATAAACTATATAAAAAAGTAATCATAACAAATATACAAATAAAAAAAGATTATTGAGAAAAAGTTTATAAAAAAATAGTATCTATATTTTCTAAATATAGATATGATAAAGATACTACTAGTCTAAATAAACTAAAGACTATTTTAGTAAAAAAGATTATGAAACTAAATGAAAAATCATTTTTAACTAAAAATGAACAAAAAAAATTAAACTTATATAATAATTTATTATATAGAACTGTATTATTATTAGAATATAATTTAAAATAAAAAATACTTACAAATTAATTGTAAGTATTTTTTTATTTCATTATATATTCACTATCAGCAACAAATAATATACGTCAAATTTCTCTATTTCAAAAATCATTTTTATCATATAGTTTTAATACTATGTTATCTCAATAAAAATCATATTTTATTTTAAAGTCATCATCATTTATAGTATTTATTCTTCAATCTGTAAATATAGTAAATAAAGCTTGTTTATCTGGATTAGTATTTCTATAAATAGATAATGCTCCAGGGTTATAATCTAATCATTCAGGTATAGTATAATAACTATAATGATTTAAATCAGTAAATTTAAAATATATTCATCTACCATTTACTTCTTCAAAATTATTAACAAACCTAACTTTAGATATATCTTTTAATCTTAAATATTGATAGAATATTTCTAAATTATTCTTTTTAAGAATAATTTTAGGAAAAACAGAATCATTTTTTATATTACTAGAAGATAATACATCTGTAGTTATTGAATTATCTTTTATAAAAATTTTTCATGTCTTTTCATTTATAAAAGCTATTTGCTTATTCTCAGAATCAAATAATTTTAATCAAGTTCAAGAAGTTTTTACATCAAAGCTATAATATCATGATTTAGTATAGGAAATCTTTTTATTATCTTTAGTTTCTAATCTAGTTATAACTCATCATCTAAATCTATAAAGACTTATAGGCTCATCTGTAAGATATTCTTCTTTTAATTTTCAATTAATTAATCAATTAGCATAACTAGTTATTGTAGGAATTGGACTATAAACATCTAATAAAATCTCACTATATCAAACATTATTATTAACATCTGTTATTGATATTCAAATTTTCTTTTTAAATATCTTATTAAAAGGCTTAAATTCAAATTTTATATAAGCAGGATTTTTTAAAATATTTATTTGATTTTTATATTCTCAATCTAAATTCAAGTCATCATCATTTTTCTTATTTCAATCTCAATCACTATCTTTAGTTAAATCAAAATCAACAACAATTTTTTTAATACCTGACATTCATGAATCTTCATATATTTCATTTGTTAAATCAGTTATATGTTTTTGATACACAGGAATTTTTATATTTTTTAAACTTAATTCAGGAGGATTTATATCTGATTCTTTTTGAGGAGCAAACAATATTTGTTTACTTAAAGTAGAATTTATATTATTTTTAAAAGCATATATTTTTGCATAATAATAATCATTTTCTCTACTTAATCTTATAGAGTAATCCTTTGTTTTTAATCCTAAATCAAATAATTCCCACTTTTTAACTTTATTAAAATCAAGTCATAATTCAGATCAATCATAATACTCTAAATCAATATATGAAATATCTTTTGTTTCATAATTACTTCATACATATGAAATAGTAGTTCACATAGATAATGGTTTATTTAAAAGTTTTCTTATATCAGTTCATTTATAAACAATTTCAGTATATCACATTACATACCCATTTCATTCAATTCAAATAATTTTTATATTGGATTTAAATTCAATATTTGTATATGCTGGAATACTTATTTTTTGCTCTAATTTATTTTCTGATTCTTCATTTATATAAGTTATAGTAAAACTATTTTTTCATGCATATATTTTTTTTCATTTTCTAATATTTACTACAATTCCAGAATTTAATCTAGTAGAAATATCTTTAATTTCTTTTGTTTTTAACTTAACTCAAGATAAATCTCAAATATTTTTTATATATACTAAATTATTACTTCTCTTATATAAATTTGTTTCCTCAATTTTTGTAATATTATCTTTATCAGAAATAGCATCAACTATATCTTTTTTTATAAATTTAGGTCTATAACTATTATTGTCTTCATTAATATATTTATCTACTCTATCATAAAAACCAAGTCTAAATTTATTTAAATTAATATTTGTAGGAGCAGTAAATCATATATTTATATTTCAATGATCATCTCATATTTCATGAGCATTATTTATAGATTCATAAAAAACATCTCAATTATAAAATTTATTATCATCTATATTAACAACTATAGGATTTTCACTTACATAAATTTTTGTAGATTTATTTTCTAAATTTTCCTTTAAATATAGTTGTTTATTAACAAAATATAATACATCATCATCATTATCTCAGTCCATATCATACATTTTTATAATTTCATCTCATTGTAATTCTCAAAGATAATCAAACAATCTATATGATTTATCATTTTCAACTACATAAATTCATTTATAAGTACGTTTGTAATCAGAATCTTGTTGTGCTTGACAAGAATTAACTGTAACAGTATCAGAATTTACAACAGTAGTAGCACTTAATAAAGTATTTCTACTAGATACTTTTGTTAATAATTTTTCATTAGTTCTTTTATTTATTCAAGTTGAATAATTTTTTAAAGGTGTTTTAATTTTTGACATTAAATCATCTTTCATTTGATCTAATTCTTGTTTTTTGGTATCTTTATATGTAAATAATTTTTCAGCAGATTTTTTAAACTTATCATTATATTTTGATAATGATTTATTATATAGATCAATTTTATTATCACTAGTATATCAAACTTTTGTAACTAACTTATTAACTCAAATATTATTAAGTTTTTTCTTTAATTCTTTATTTCTAACAATTTCAGTATTTATAATATCTTTTAAAGTATCAAATTTTTCTCTATTATTATCTTGTAGTTCTTTAATAATTTTATTTTCTTTAGAATAAGTCATTTTATTAACTTTATCCCATAAATCTATAATTCATTCCATTTTTGGATTTGATGAAACTGATTTACTTGCTAAAGCTTTATTTATCAATTTCTTAAATTCTAAATTTGAAACTAATTCATTTTTTCAATTATTAAGTACTTTTTCTAATTGTTTGACATTTACTCATATTCTATTTGCTAAAATAATTAATAAATCATTTCTAGTTATTTTTTTATTATTAA
>CAZCCA010000002.1:5994-14495 GCA_964497215.1 uncultured Candidatus Peribacteria bacterium
AGACATATCACCAGATGAAATCTTTTTTAAATCATCAGTTGTTAAATTTATATCTACATCTATATCTTTTGGTATTACATTACTTAAATCCAAATTTGGTAAAGCTATATCAAATATATTTGTAAAATTATTTGTAAAATTATTTATAGGCATAGCTATTTGTTTAGCTAATTCTACTATAAAATCAGTTTCAAATTCTAGATTTACATATGTAGTAACTGTTATAGCATCTATAAAAGGAAAAGAAAATTCTGGCATACTAATTTCAAAGAAATCAGTTCATAAATAACCACTTCTTTCTGTTAAAAATGCTATTTGATCTCATGCTCTCCATTCTGGTGTAATAGGCAATGATTTCAGCATACACATAGCCTTAGTTATCAACTTAATAATATCTAAAACTACTTCAATTGATGCAAGCATTTTAGGTAATTTTGGTGGAGGTGGTAAATCAGGTAATTCTACACTTGGTAAATTTGGAAGTGGTGGTAATTCTGGTATATCTATTTCAGGTAAAACTGGTAAAGATATATCTAAATTTAAAGAAATATTTGCATTTGGTACAGATGGTAATTTAAGTTTTGGTAAAGTTGGAAGTATTATTGGTTTAGTATTTATAGAAAATTCAGGTAATGCTACTCTTAGTCAAGCTCTTATATTATGTAGATCAATTATTATGTCTGGCCATTTAGGAAACCTAATAATTGGTATCTTTGGAACAATAAAACTTATCAATTTAAATTCAGAATCAAGTGCATCTTGTCTTTCATTTTTACATTCATGACATTCAGTTTCATAATCTACAAATATATCTATAAGCATTTGCCATGATTTAAGTATAGCTTTTATTAAAATATATAATTCTACCCAAGCCTTAAATCTATCACCATTTTTTCAAATCCGTCAACCAAGTATATTTGAGATACTTTGAATATTACACAAAATTTGCTCTAAATATTCTTGTTTTACATTTATTAATTTATTAATTCTCTCTGGAATTTCTTTATAAGTTTTTATAACTTCTAAATTTTGCCTAAGTCATGAAATCAAATTTTCAAGTCATAAATCAACATCAGCATTAATATGGTTTAATGCAGCATTTTCTTCCTTACATTTTTTTATTTCATCAGCAGTTCAACTACAAGTAGCTCACATACTCCATTCATTTTTTGCTCTATTATATTCATCTTCCCGTTGTTTTAATGTTTGTTCCCGAAGTTCAATTGTTTTATCAATTTCTGCTTGAGTAATCCATGGTAAAGTTATATCAACTGTTTCTTGTTCAATATAAACTAATGGAATTCAACCTATAAATTCATATGCCTCTTTTATTCATGAATTTACTTTATTTACTCAATTTGTAAGTCATTTTGATAAATCTCAAGAACTAACTTTTTTATCAAGAGTAACAGCATCTTTATTATATTTATTACTATTTCAACTATTTTCTCACCAATTTTTATCAAATATTCAACTGAAGTCAGGTAATATAATAAATACTGTTGGAAAATCTGTAAGTTTATTAGCAATTTCTTCTATTTGTCTTGTTACCCAATCCATTAACCAACTTGGAAAAGAAGATATTCTAGGTTGTTGAATTTTTATAATATCACTAAAATCTGATCAACTATCTCAAGATAAATCAAGACTAAGTGAAGCTTCATTTCCTCATTGACTAAAAAGAGGAGTAATTGGTTCTTCTGAAAAATCTCATGGTAAATATCAAAATATTTTTTTTACAGCATCCTTTCAATCATCAGAACTAGAAATAGTTTTTAATGTACTTATATCATTATTAACTTTTTCATTATCAGTTTGACTAGTTCAACAATTTCAATTTATTATTCAAAAACTTCAATTTCAAGAATAAATAGGATTTCAAATAGATGCAGGATCTCAAGAAGATCAATCTCAATTACAAAAATTCATTTTTTTTGCAACAACTATACAATTTCATCAAGGCATTAAAGGAGATAATCAAATAGGTACTGCATTTCATGCAATACTTGCTGGTCATCAAAAACAAATAGCAGTTCCAACTCATCAAGTTAAAGTTGGTGTAACAAATAGTCTAAAGAAATTTGTAGGAGAATTTATTCATAAATATCATCCAGCTCATATACTATTTGATCAACAAGTTGTATCTAATCATATAGGAGATATTGGCCAAATCATAGGAAGAGGAATACATCACCATGGTCAATATAATGGAATACCTGTCATAGCTGACATAATAGGTAATCACTCTCATACCTTTAATCAATCTCATATAGTCTTTCACATAAAAACAGGATCATTTCAAGGAGCAAGTGGAGCCCAGTTTAATGGAGAAGCAAAACATGATGCATTACCACAATTTAATCAATTTAATATTTCTTGTACATTATCTAACTTAGAATCAACTTTTTGTAAACTTTCTCATAATCATATAGTAACTGTTCAATCTACACTTTCACTATCAAATTCACTTGTTCAAGTAAAAATAGAATCTAAAACTCATCATTCTAAGAAATCTTCACTATCAGGTATACCATCATTATCACTATCTAATTGCATACTATCTAGTTGTTCTTTAGCATAATTTTTTAATCCATCAACATTAGTTGGATCAGATAATTCATCTATATAATCTGGTATTCCATTTCAATCTTTATCTATAGAATTTTGTTCTAATTCATTAGGAAGTTTAATTTTATCTTCATTACAAGTAGGAGTTTTAACTCATTTTACATAAGACCTTTTTGCTGTTGATCTAAAAATTTCAACAGGGTTACTACAATTTTTATTATCTTTTTTCAATAATATATCTCAAAATAAATCATCTCATACTTCATCTTTTTCAAAAAGTCATACTTCAATATATCAATATTGTATAGGTCTAACTTTTGCTTCATATGTTATAACTATTTGATCATTTGAATTTAAATTTAATCAACTTACTAAAAAGTTATATCAAACTTCTCAATCTATAATTTTAGCATTATCATCTCATATAATTTTTACAGAAGATTGTTTCAAATCAAATACTTTATCAACTTTTTCTGCATATGCTAAATTATTTATTTTTTTTCATGAAGTATTTGTCAATGTAATTGTTACATCAACTAAATCTCAAGAAGATAAATATCATGAATTTCTATCTTTAAATACCTTTTCAACCTTTAATCATGAATATTTACTAAAATCAGATTTTATAAAATATGATGATTTTTTACTATCATGTAATTTTTCAGTTCAATTTAATATGTTTTCATAATCAACATTTTGGTTTTCTGTACTATATGGATACTTTATAAATAATTTTCTTTCAATATTATTAGTTTCAGAACTATTATTAGATAATTGATATAATCAATCAAAATATACTAATCAATTATCACTTCTAACATCACTATTTAAAGTAACTCAATATCAATCAGAAACATTTAATTTAGTGAAATCAGGATTTTGTGAAGTTCAAGCTTTTCAATAAAAAATATTTATAGATCAAGCATCATCAAGAGTAACAATATCAGTAACTCAATCATTATCCATATCAAATGATTCAGCTCTAACTATTTTTCATTTTAAGTTAAATATTTTCTTTAAACCATATCTTGTAAAATTTTTATCAACATTATTTAATAAGTATGGATTTCATTTAGTATTTACAAAGAAAATATCATCGAATCAATCTCAGGTAAAATCTCAAGTTTTTACTAAATCAGTAGATCATAAATCAACTACTTTAGCTAAATTTCACTTATCAATAAATTGTCAATCTATATTTTTATTTTCAAGTAATTTTAAATATTTATCATCTTTTATTAATAAAATATCTAATTTATTATCATTATTATAATCAAAAACATTATAATCTTTTATATCTTCATCAGTAGATAATAGTTTTCAAATAGTTGAATCAAATTGTTTATCTATATCAGTTCAAACAAATTGTTTTTTTATTTTTTTTAAGCTTATGACTGGATCTCATAAATTTACAACTGAAAAACTCATAAAATCTTTAACAGAATCTCAAACAGATTTACCTGACGCAAATTCAAGTAAAGATTTATTTCAATCTTTCCATCAAAGTCAAGGCTTATTAATAAAATTTTCATATCAATAAATATTTCTCTTTGAAAAACTATTTAATGCTTTATCGTTTTTAAAAGGATCATTATAATAAAACATTGTTGTTTTATTATAAATATTTCAACTTGTATATGTTCAGTATGAATTAGTTTTAAGTAAAACTAAAATAGAATTTTTTAAACTATTTATTTTTGCCCCAAAAGAGTTTTCACTTCTAGAAACACTAGTTTTTGCATTTTGAAAATTAAAAGCTAATTCTGCTATTTTAATTTTTCATGATTTAATATTTATTCATAAATAATTATCAGTATTATCTTTATTAAATTCATAAGATAAAATTCATGACCTAATAATAGTTCAATCTGACTTTATAGTTAAAACTACTTTTCAATTAATATTTTTTAAAATTAATTCATCATTTTTTAAATATACTTTATAGTCTTCTGAAAATCATTTCAAAGAAATAGAAGTTTTATCATTATTTATACATGAATTTAAATCAGATTCACAAGCTACTAATTTAATATCATCACCAAAATTATATAAAACTTTTCATATATAAGTATTTAATGAATTATTAAATATATTTAAAGCTAATTTATTATTTATAAATTCTGTAGTTACTGAAATATCTTGACTTAAATCATCAGAAGAAGATATAACTTCTAAATTTCAATAATTACCTAGCTTTAAAACATTTGAATAATTAAATGGATTATTCAAAAGAGAAGTTACTACTAAAGATCTATTATTTTTATTGAATAATAAGCTTCATGCTAAATATCATTCTTCATTAATATTTCAATAATCAGAACCCAATAAAATAGTATAAATAGAATTATATTTCTTATCTTTTATTTTATCATTATTCCAAAAATAATATGTTTCTATTTTTCAAACATTTTCTCAAACTCATTTTATGACTAAATCTCATGACTTATCTTTTATAGTAAATGAATTATTAACAAGAGAAGGTATAGTTGATACTTTAAAATATGCAATTCATGGATTTAAAGTAGCTCATAATTTATAAGTAGTAACTCATCAATTAATAGACTTTAAATTACTATCTGGAACAATAATGCTTTTATACTTATCTAATACTTCAATAGAAGTTTTAGTACTATTATCATTAAATACTACATTATTATATCTATCTTTTAATTCTACATTTAATATAGCAGAAGAATCAAGTGAAGCCTCTATTTTATTTTTATTTAAAGTTAAATCTACTTTAACTGGTTTTTCTGGTAAAATAGTTAACTTTTTCTTTATTATATTATTTAATCATTCTACTTGAAATTCAACTCAAATATCTTGAGATGCTATAGTTTTTGTTTCAAATTCTATAATACCTTTACCTCATTTAATTTCAGAAAAAGCTCCAGAAGTTTTTAAATAAATAGGACTAGCATTAAAATATACTCTTGAATTAAAATTTGTAAGTAAATTTCAATTCTTATCAGTTAATTTTATTTCATATTTATATTTATTATATCAAACTTTTACATTACTAGA
The DNA here is from genome assembly GCA_964497215.1 of uncultured Candidatus Peribacteria bacterium. Lineage (GTDB taxonomy): Bacteria > Patescibacteriota > Gracilibacteria > BD1-5 > UBA6164 > UBA6164. Next base: position 11,587 of record CAZCCA010000002.1, read on the forward strand.
TAATAATTTTGCTTCTAAATTTATTTTTTCCAAAACTTTTAAATCTCTTTCTCCTTCTATTAATTTATTTCAATTTAAATCAGATATAGTTACTTCAATTTTATTATCTCATGGATTATTTGTAGACTTTAATCTAAAAACTTTATATCACTCAAAAGTAGTTCATTTTTGTTCAAGTGTTTCAGTATCTAAAAACACAACTCAATATCATTTTATATTAATATCATAATTATAAAATTCTCATGATACTACATTATGATATTTATCATATATAGTTATAAAATTTGTAGAAACATTTCATCAAGCTTCCATAATAGTTGATCACAAAGTAGTTTCAATTATATAAGGACTTTCTGGAATTAACTCAATATTTTTTGTTGTTTTAAATCAAGTATAATCTGTTATTTCTATTTTATATGAACCACTTTTCTTTATTCAAGCAATTGCCTTAAATGAATTTAAATCTCAATTATTTAAATCTAATTCAGTAACTATTTTATTTTTACTATCCTTTATTTTTATGTTAATTGGATAATTAATAGCAATATTTTTTCACTTACTAGAAATATTATCTAAAACTAATACAAGTTTTTCTTTAGCTAATGATACATTGTTAATAATATTTTTAGTATTTTTTATATCTCATTTATTTCAATCTACTAAAAATATATTATTTTTATCACTTACTTTAATTGAATTAATTCATGAATTTACTGTTAATTTTCAATTATTATTTTCTAATTTATAACTAGTATTAAACAATCTATCTCATCTAATCTTTATTAACAAATCATTTGATTCTATAAAAATAGATTCTTTTCAATCAGAATCATTTATTTTTAAACTAGCTTTTAAGTAAATATTTGCATCAGTTGATTTCAATCAAACTCAATATTTTGCTATTCATCTAACAACTGGAACTTCAAAAGTATTAAATGTAACATATTTAGATAAAACATTATTATCACTCTTATATTTGTTATTTATATCATAAACTACTTTTTTATTAGTATCAGATATATCTTTATTTAAATCTTTAGCTCACTCTATTTTTACTAATTCAAATTTAACTTTTGAATTATTTAATAATTTAACTATTTTTCAATTTTTATCCTTAAAAATAGCTTTTAATTCAGCTTTTTTATTATAATAATATTTTTTACTATCTGACTCTAAATCTAAAATTCAATCATTTCAAAGTTTATTTTCAATACAATCATTAATTCAATTTTTATCAAAATCTCATTTACATTCATTAAATTCTTGTTTTTCATCTTCACTCATCATATCTAAAAAAGATTGTCAACATTCTCAATCAGATAAAGAAATAGTAGGTGGCATCATTTCTTTTAACCAACACATTACAGCAGGAATCCATTCCCAAATAGGTACTCAATCAGGTGGTGCACACTTAAATAATCACTCCTCAGAATCTTTTTTTCATCATCAAATATTTGAACCTAAAAGCATAGAAGATAAATCTATATTTTTTGATAAAATATCTCAATATGGATTTTCAGCTTTCCCTTCAGGATCCATTTTTATATACATATTTCTAGCATCTCAACTAGCTCATAAATATGCTACCTCATATTCTCTTTTAGTTTTTGGTAAAAAATATTTATCACTTGAAACAAGTCCATCATTTAAATAATTATCAAAAATAGCAGCATATTTAGCTGAAACAGATGATAAATTATTCCAATAAATAGCAAAAACTAAAGAATCATAATAAGTTATAGTTTTTGTTTTATCTCAAACTTTAAAAGTTTTAACAGGTTTATCTTTTAAATATTTAACTAAATCAAAATCAGAATTAGGGTAAGTTGTATTTTTTACTTTTAAAATATTATAAAGTTCTAAATCTTTTCAAGTTAATGTATTTGGATTATTATTACTTATTAATTTATTAATTTCTTCTGATTTTTTATTTAATTCTTTATCTAAAGCCTCTGAAGCAGTTTCTAAAGTTATTTTAGTCTTATCTAAAATATTTATTCTAAATAAAGCTGGATAATAAATTTTTAATAAATCTCATTTAGCTCAAATAAAATCAATATATCTATTCTTATCTACAGGTAAATCTTGAGCAATCTGTGATTTTATTTCTCATTTTATTTCTTCAGCAGTTGGAGATTTATGAGTTATATATGAAGGTATAAATTTAAAATTCCATTTTTTTAGAGGTCATGTATACTCACAAATTCCTGGACCTCAACTATCTCAATCACTAGAAATTGTAACAATTTTATATTTTTTATTTTCTATTGTATATTTATTTCATTGATTTGAATGAGTAACTATTCATTTACAATTAGATAAATTAGTTTTATTATATTCTGGATTTAATTTATAAAAAGTTTCAAACCTAGTATTAAAATTATTTTTAGAAATTAAATTATCATAAGTACAAGTCCAGTTAGTTGTTCAATTAGAAGTTCTAAATTCATATTCTGTTTTACAAATCTCAAATCAATCATCTGACAATTTCCAATTTTTTCTAGTTGTAGACAATAAATTATTATCAAAACAATCGAGAGGTGATGGATTCTTTAAATTATTATTTACTCTAGCTCATCAAATATCATATAATGGTTCAATAGCTTGATTTAAATTAGAATATCTAAGTTCAATATTTCATGATTTAGCTTGATTTGGATCAATATTTAAAGGACTATTCCCTCACCATAATCATTTTAAAAATTTTCAATTAGATAGGCTTTTATTACAATCATTATTCTTAATTCTAGAATAATCTGAAGTAGATTTATTAAAATTATATCATCTATTTGCTTCAATTAGTTTTCATGAATTTGAATTTCATCTATTTATACTACAATCTTTTGCTGAATTAATATCTGAAGAAATATTTCAAACTAAAAAATTTGTATATTCATCATAACAGCTAT
>CAZCCA010000002.1:14595-24696 GCA_964497215.1 uncultured Candidatus Peribacteria bacterium
ATATCTGAAGAAATATTTCAAACTAAAAAATTTGTATATTCATCATAACAGCTATCATCATTTGAAACAGTTGTTCAACTATGAGTTTTAAACTTAATTACTCTAATAGTTTCTGGTATAGCAATATTTCTTGATAATCCATTTTTTACTAAATCATCTATTTTGTTTTCAATATCAGTATTTATATCTTTTATAATACTATCATTTACTATATCAAGAACTGTAATTAAATATGGAATCAAATCTACATTAACTTCTCATCATATTTTATTATATCTTCATGCATTATGTACATCTGATCTAAAATCACCAATAACTCATTTTGCAAATATTTCTAAAAATTTTTTAGTCATATTATTAGTTATATATCTAGTTTGAATATCTGGTGACTTAGATGTATCCATTGTTTGAGAGCCTCATTTCAATAATTCTTCTGGTAAATTTCAAAAAGGAGAATTATCTCATAATGCATCAATTTTATTAGAAAGTTCTTCAGACATATTAGATATAGTATCATTAGCAGTTCACATTACCATTTTAGTAATTTTGTCTGCTAATTCTCTAGTATATCTATTATAGACAATATCTTCCTTATTATTTAAATATGCTTCATATCATTTATACAAAGTATAATTTAATCATTTTTCTTCTCTAAATTGATCATAATAAAAAACAAATGGTTCATATCAAGCTTTAACTCCAGTTCTTTTGTCTCAATTTAAAATTCATTCAGAAAATTTAAAATTTCATGTTCATTTATAAAAATTATGATTTTTATAAAAATATTCTTTTAATCATTCTATATTTTTATCTTTACTTCACAAATTTGGTGAAATAATTCAATGCCAAATTTCTGCTTTTATTCAATCTAAGTTTTTATTATTTTTTTCATATCTATTTGTTTTATGATTATAAATATAAACTTTATCTTTAAAGTCTACAAAAGGTAAAATAGTTTTTGATGATTTATCTCAATCATAAACCATTGCTAAATTAAAATTTCAAACTAAAACAGTTCAAATTAATTTTGATTCAAATCAAATATTTTTATCTATTCATTTATATCAATCAAAATAAAGGGATTCATTTAAAGAAGCTATATTAAAAGCAGGTGTATTTACTGGAGTAGGAATTATAACAACTTTAGTATTTTCTAATACTCATTGTATATCTTTAGCATATCTTTGTAATTCTGATTTAATATTTGGATAAGTATCTTCATCAACAATAACTGATACTAAATTATAATATTCTGAATTTCATGCAAAAACACTAAAATTAAAAATTGGTACTCTAAAAGTTAAACCAAAAAACATTGAAAAAATCAATAAACTTGATAAAAATTTTTGTATTTTAGTATATTGCATAAAAAACTATTTTATGAAGAATAAAAGTAGAATATTAACTTATTAACATTTTATTAAAAATTGTTAAATTTACAAGATTTTTTGTACTATAAAAGTATACAAAAAAAGCTGTTAAATAACAGCTTTTTTATAATCTTATATTTCTTTTTTTCATCACATAAAAGGAACTAATACTTCTGGAATAATTACATTTCATTCTTTTGTTTGATAATTTTCTATTATAGCAATTAAACATCTTCATAATGCTGTAATTGTACCATTTAAAGTATTTACATATTTTAAACTTCAATCTTTATCTTTATATTTTATAGCTAATCTTCTTGATTGATATTCTCAAACATTTGAACAACTTGTAACTTCTCTATATTTTCATTGTCATGGCATCCATGCTTCTAAATCATATTTTTTCATTGCTGGATTTCACAAATCACCAGAACAAACATTTAATTTATTATAAGGAATCATTAATTCTTGCCATACTTCTTCTTCAATAGAAACCATGAAATCATGCATTTTTCTTCACTCATCTCATTTACAAAAAACTACCATTTCTACTTTATCAAATTGATGTCATCTAAGTATTCATTTAGTATCTTTTCACGCACTTCAAGCCTCTTTTCTAAAACATGAAGAATATGCTACATACATTTTAGGTTTATCTAAATCAATAACTTCATCTGCATGATAACTTGTAACTGGAACTTCTGAAGTTCAGACTAAATGTAAATCATCATCATCTGGATTTACTCTATATAATCAATCTTCTTGATCAGCTAAAAATCAAGTTCAAAACATTGATCTTTCTTTAACTAAAACAGGTGGTAATATAGGATTAAATCATTTAGCTACAAGTTTTGCCATAACAAAATTTATTATTGCAAATTGTAATAATACTAAATCTCATTTTAAATACCAAAATCTAGAACCTGAAACTTCTGATCATTTTTCTATATCTATCCATCATTTTTGCTCTCCAATTTCATAATGAGCTTTTGGTTTAAAATCAAATTTAGTTGGTTCTAAAAAAGTATCTACAATTATATTATCTTCATCAGTATTTCAAACAGCTGCTGTTTCATCTAATAAATTAGGAATTTTATAATATATGTCTTTCCATTTTTTTTCTACTTCTTTTTGTTTTTCTTCAAGAATTTTTAAATCTTTTTGAAGTTCTTTCATCTCTTTTATTTTTTCAGGTTTTTCTTCCTTAGTTAAACTAGGTATTGTTTTAGATACCTTATTTTTTAAAGCCCTTAATTCATCAACTTTTACTAATAGTTCTAGTTTTTGTTTATCTATATCTAAAAACTCATCTAAATTTAAATTTAGATTTCTTTTTTTTATATTATCTTTTACTAAATCAGGATTATTTCTAATAATTTTAACATCTAACATTTCATATAATTTAATTAAATAATTTGTCTAATTATAGCTAAAAAAACAAAAAATCAACTTTAAAAAGTTGATTATATAAATTTCTTCATAGCAATCTTTGCTTCCTTATCCATACTTCTTTCCTTTAAAATTTGCTTCTTTTGGTATGCTTTTTTTCATTTAGCTAATCAAACTCTAAGTTTAATTAAACTTCAAACAAAATATAATTCTAAAGGAATTATTGAGTATCATGACTCTTTAATTTTTCAAGCTAAATAAGAAATAATTTTTTTATGTAAAAATATTTTTCTATCTCTAAATGTATCAATAGTTTCTCTATTTGGTAAAGCCTTCCATGCAGTAATATGCATAGATTTAATATATAATTCATTATTTACAACTACTATAAAAGCTCATTTTAAATTAACATATCAATTCCTTATACTTTTTGTTTCATATCATTTTAATTCTATTCATGCTTCCCAAGTATCTAAAATTTCAAAATCAAAATATGCTTTTTTATTTTTTGTAATTAGATTATTTAAAACTTTATTTTTTTTCATAAAACTAATCTTCAAATATATTATCTATATTTTTTAAAATATATTCTACACTTTTTCATTTAAACAACCAATCCCAATTTAGATAATCATCTATATCATATTCTCAAATTTTAGTACGAGGATTTACTTGTATAGCAAAATGAACATGAAAATCTTTATAATTTTTATCAGGTATTCATGTAATTCAAATAGTTCAAATAGGTTGTCATTTTCTTACAACAGTTCAAACTTTTATATTTGTAAATATCTCATCTAAATGACTAAAAAAAATAACATCTCATTTCATTGTTTTTAACCAAACTTGATTTCATCTTAAAATATCTAAATTTTTAAGTTTATCATAATCTGAAAGATTTTCTCATCTTTTTATTTTATCTAAATCTGAAAATTTAAAATCAGAAACAACTCTAATAATAATTCAATCATCAATTGCTAAAATTTGTTCTCAAAATTTTCAATCTACATCCCATCAACGATGTATACCATCAGTATAATCAGCTCTATATGGTCTTCATGCATTTGGAATTTTTGATAATTCTCTAGAAATTTTATGTCAAGAAAGTGGTACTAAATATTTCTCAGATCTTTTTTCTATTATATTATTTATTAGATTTAAATTATAAATAGCTTCTTTTAATAATCTATTATTACGAAGATATTTATAATTATTTTTATCTATATCTCTATTATATTTACTATACTTAGAATATTTATTAACTCTTGATTGTAAAATATCTTTAAATTTTATTAACCTATCAGTTTTCATATCTAATAAATTTGATAAAACATCATATTCTTTAACTATATTAAAACTAAATTTGTAAACTATATTTCATTTTTCATCAACCAAAATTAACTCATCATCATCACAACTATTATTAAAATACTTTATTTCAAATAAGTATTTATCATCTTTATTAAATTTCATTTTTGAATAAATATCACAATTTGATTTAATTTTATATTTTGTTAAATCCTTTCAACTTTTAAACATTATCAGATTTTTATTCAAAGAAATTGAATCTAGAAATATATTATTAGATAATTTAAATACTGTTTTTATTCAATCATTAAAAAATCATGCTTTAGCATAAACAAGAGTATATCAAAATAATAAACTGAAAATAAATACAGAAATTATAGATAAAATTATAGATTTTTTATTCATATTTATATATATTATTTAAAAAGTGAATTAATTATAGTTAAATATATTATTATTCAATAATTTTTTAAAAATAATGTTAAAAATTAATTAAAACATTTAGATTTTGATTCAAGTGGTCTATATATTTTTATATTATTAAATCAATTTTCTTTTAAATATAATCAATGTAAATTCGATAAAACTCATTTTTCACAATAAAATAAATAAGTTTTATTATTATCTAAATCTTTAAATTTATGATTAATTTCAAAAAAAGGAATATTTAATATTTCAACATTTTCTAAAACTAATGAATTTTTTTTATAATCTAATTCTTCTCTTAAATCTATAACAACTTCATTATTTCAAGGTAAAAAAACTGTCTCTATTTCTGTAGAATCTTTTCATTTATACTCGTCCATCATAGTTTTTACAAATTCTGTTTTTCTTCAATTAACAGCTCTATCTAAAACTTCAATTGAAATATTTTCTTCTTGTTTTAATATATCTTCTAATTTAGCTCAAGTTGCTGGTTTATCAGAAATAACTCCACAGTATTCAGGCATATTACAAGCAAAATTATAAGTTCAAATTTCTTTAGAAATATTTATTATCTCTTGTTTATTATCTGCAATTAAAGGTCTTAAAACTAAATTATCACTAGCCTTATCAATAACATACATATTTTTTAAAGTTTGACTTGAAACCTGACCAAGACTATCTCATTTTACAAGTGCAAAATAATGATCTTTTGATATCATAGATGCAACTTTTAACATAAATCTCTTTAATAAAACTCCTCTAAATCTAGCTTCAACCTTTGTTAATAATTCTGAAATTACTTCTTCAAAATTAACAGTTATAAACCTAGCTCTTTTATGAGGTATAGAAAAAGTTTTCCATAAATAATAAGAAACTTGTTTAACTCATAATTCATGAGCAGAACCTCATAAATTAAAAAACAAATAATCTACCTCACATCATCTTTTCATCATAGAATAAGTACTAACTCCTGAATCAAATCATCAAGAAATCAAACTTAAAACCTTGTCTTGAAATCAAATAGGATATCATCAAATTCACTCAGTTCTAAATTTTATAATATGTATTTTTTTATCTTTTATTTCAATATTTACAGTTATATCAGGATTCTTAATTTTTACTTTTGTATTTTTTCAATATTTTAATAATCAACCTCATACATATTTTTCCAAATCTATAGATTTAAAATTATGAAGTCAACTTCTTTTTACCCTAACTACAAAAGTTTTTCACTCTATTTTGTCTAAATAAAAGTCTCTAGTTTTTTCAAATACAAAATGAAAAATTTCATCATTATTTTCAGGTATACTAAAACTTTCTACTTCCATAAAATGAGCTATTCAAGGAATTTTACTCAAAATTTCTGAAATCTTTTCATTATCTCATTCTAAATTTAATCTATCCCAATTACCAGTAATATTTATCTTTATATCATTGAAATCGAAATGTTTTTTTATATTATTTTTCAACATTAAAAGACACTGTTTTCTAACAGGTTTTGATTTAATTGTTATTTCTGGTGATATTTTTATTATATATTTCATATTTACTATTCTTTCTAATTTAAATTATTTTACTATCATCATTAGTCAATCATCAATATCAATTGGTAACACATTAAAACCTATATTATTTTCTTCTAAATATTCCCATAATCAAACCATTTTTTCTCTAAATTTAATTACATCATCAATTATAATAATTCATCATTTTTTAAGCTTAGGCCATGATAAATCTAAAAAATCTTTAGACCTTCTCATCATACCATCAATAAATATAAAATCATATGAATTATCTTCAAGTTTTGGAATTTCATCTAGAGCATTTCACAAAATAAGTGAAATTGTATCTTCTAGTCAAACAGATTTAATATTTTCTAATGCTTCTAAATATGATTTTTCAGAAAAATCAATACTTAAAATTTTTCATCAATTCATTTCAAGTTCAATTCAAAAATTTATAGAACTAAATCAATTAGCTGTTCAAATTTCAAGCATATTTTTAGTTCATTGAATTTTTATTAAATCAACTAAAAATTTAACATTTACATCACTTATATTTGGTATAGTATTTTCCACACCATATTCTCTTAGATTTTTTAAAAATGTTTTTCTAACTTCATTCATTTAAATAATATAATTTTATTAATAATATAGCTAAATTTACTTGTATTTTTATATTTTGCAATATTTTACAAATAAAAATTTGCCTTTTTAAAACAATTTAATTATAATACTAATGTTATATTTTATATAGATAACATTTATACATATGAATAATATGATAAAAAATAGCTTTTATGCATTTTTAGGACTAGCTTTAGTATGATTAAATAATGCTGCTTTAGCATTAGATTTTGGTGAAGATAAAGCCACTACTTTACAATGATCTACTAAAACAGCAGATCAAGTTATAACTCAATGGACAGATTTTATAGTATGATTTTTATACTTAGTTGCAGTTATAGTTATGATTTATGGTGGTTTTCTTATTTTAACTGCAGCTTGAGATGAAGAAAAAGTTAAAAAAGGTAAAACTATCTTAATACAAGCTGCTGCATGATTAGTTGTAGTATTTATTGCTGGTTCAATTGTAAACTGGGTTGTTACTCTATTATTTGGTGCTGGAGTATAGTTAACAAAACAAAAAAAGAGATTTTTATAAAAATCTCTTTTTTTGTTTTATGATTTTTAATTAAAAATCATAGTCATCATCTCATCTATCTTTTTCAAAAAAACCTCTTAATCAAAATCAAATAAATCCTCATATAATAGTTGAAACATATGCTAATGTGTATGCTTTTGCTCAAGAATCAATAAAAACAAATGCAACTCATCATCCTACTATATTTTCTACTATCAATATAGCAGCTAGTGCTAAACCTCAAAATACAAAAATTTTATTCATCATAATAAACTTTTTTTTAAATTTAATAATTTTATTATAAAAGTTATAAGTTTTAAATCAAACAAAACTATAAAAAAAGCTAGATTTTCTAGCTTTTTTTTGTATAGTAAAGCATATTTATTAAATAATTCATTAAATAAAAAATGTATATACATAAAGATATAGAAAAAAAATGGCAAACTTATTGGGAAGAAAATAAAACTTATAAAGTAGACAATAATTCTAATAAACCTAAATATTATACTCTTGATATGTTCCCATTCCCTAGTTGAGCATGACTTCATGTAGGACACCCAGAATGAATGACAGCTAATGATATAATAGCTAGATATAAAACAGCTAAATGATATAATGTTCTTCATCCTATGTGATGGGATGCTTTTGGTTTACCAGCTGAAAATTATGCAATAAAAACAGGAACACATCCATCTATAACAACAAAACAAAACATAGATAATTTCAGAAAACAAATCAAATCACTTGGTTTTTCATATGATTGGGATAGAGAAATTGATACTACTAATCCAAATTATTATAAGTGGACACAATGGATATTTTTACAATTATTTAAAAAGGGTTTAGCATATGAACAAGATTTACCAATTAATTATTGTCCATCATGTAAAACAGGTTTAGCAAATGAAGAAGTATTAAATGACTTTACATGTGAAAGATGTGGAACAAAAGTAGAAAAGAAAAGAATTAGACAATGGGTTTTAGCAATTACAAAATATGCAGATAGATTACTAAAAGATGTAGATAAACTAGATTGGCCAGAATGAATAAAAGAAATGCAAAGAAACTGGATTGGTAAATCTGAAGGTTGTGAATTTAAAATGGAAAAATTAGGTGATAAAACAAAGTCAATATCAGTTTATACAACTAGAATAGACACAGTATTTGGTATGACTTATGCTGTACTAGCCCCTGACCATAAAAATGTAAAAGATTTTATAACTAAAGAACAAAAAGAGATTTGTGAAAAATATATAGAAGAAGCATTAAAAAAATCAGATCAAGATAGAACTCAAGATGATAAGGAAAAAACTTGAATATTTACTGGTTCTTATTTAATAAATCCTTTCAACTGAAAAGAAGTTCCTCTTTGGATTTGAGACTATGTTTTATGAAACTACTGAACATGAGCAGTTATGGCTGTTCCAGCCCATGATGAAAGAGATTTTGAATTTGCTAAAAAATATAATTTAGAAATTATTGAATCTATTTCTGGTTGAAATATTTCAGAAAAAGCATTTACAGATTTATGAATTTTAGTTAATTCATGAGAATTTTCTTGATTAAATTCAAAAGAGGCTCAAGTTAAATTAATAGAATTTGCTACAAAAAATTGATTTTGAAAGAAAAAAATTAATTATAAACTTAGAGATTGGTTATTTTCTAGACAAAGATACTGGTGAGAACCTATTCCTTTAGTTCATTGTGAAAAATGTGGAATTGTAGCAGAAAAAGAAGAAAATCTTCCTATACTATTACCTGAAACTAATAATTTTGAGCCAAGCTGAGATGGAACAAGTCCATTGTCTAAGATAGAAAGTTTTATAAATTGTAAATGTCCAGAATGTTGAGCTAATGCAAAAAGAGAAACCAACACAATGCCTCAATGGTGATGAAGTTGTTGGTATTATTTAAGATATATGGACCCTAATAATTCAGAAAAACTAGTAGATCCAAAAGTTGAAAAATACTGGGGACAAGTAGATTCATATGTAGGTTGAGCAGAACATGCTGTACTTCACTTACTATATGCTAGATTCTGGCATAAATTCCTATTTGATATCTGAGTAGTTAGTCATGATGAACCATTTAAAAGACTAAGAAATCAATGACTTATCTTAGCTCATGCATTTCAAAGAAAAAACTGATGATTACTTGCAAATGATTTAGTAGAAGAAAAAAATTGAAAATTTTATGAAATTCAAACAGGTGAAGAAGTTAATAGAATAGTATCAAAAATGTCAAAATCACTAAAAAATGTAGTAAATCCAGATGATATAGTAGAAAAATATGGTGCAGATAGTTTAAGATTATATGAAATGTATTTAGCTGATTTCAAAGATGCTGCCCCATGGGATACTACAGGAATAATTTGAGTAAGAAGATTTTTGGAAAAATCTGAAAGATTATTTTGAGCTGAAGCAAAAATTTCATCAGAAAATGATATTTTTACAATGAAATTAGTTCATAAAACTATCAAAAAAATAGAATGAGATATTGAAAATTATAAATTTAATACAGCTATTGCTTCATTAATGATTCTTGTGAATAATTGATTACCAAAAGATAATAAACTGCAAGAAGAATGGAAAAATATTTTTATAAGAATACTTCATCCATTTGCTCCTCACTTAGCTGAAGAATTATGGGAAAGAATTTGAAAAAAAGAATCAGTATTTAAATCAAATTGGCCTAAATATGATGAAAAAATGACTATAGATGATACTATAAAAATTGCAGTACAAGTATTATGAAAAGTTAGGTGAACAATTGAAATAAATAAAGATGAAGATAAAAACTCTGTATTAACAAAAGCTAAATCAAATGAAGATGTTTCTAAATGGCTAGAATGAAAAGATTTAATAAAAGAAATTTATGTTCCTTGAAAAATTGTAAATTTAGTTGTTAAATAAAAAAATGACTCCTGTTCAATACAGAAATCATCTTTTAGATAATTAAATCTCTT
>CAZCCA010000003.1:0-8972 GCA_964497215.1 uncultured Candidatus Peribacteria bacterium
ATATAATACTAATGTGAGAGCAGGTATCTACTGCAAGATTAATCTTGGAGAGGAAAGTCTGGACATCATGAGGAAATCGTAGAAGATAACAACTTCGGTTTAGATTATAATACATAAGATCTAAATACCACTAGTGCCACAGAGACTATACTAGCTATTTTTAGCAAAAGGTGAAAAGACATCTATACGATGTAGCTTATATTTATATAAGATTTGGTAAACTGTACGTGATGCAATGAGAATGGTATTTCTAAAAATTATTCCTCTATTGTTTTGAAGAAATATACTCAGCTTGAACCTATAAGTGATTATAGGTCTAGATAGATTGATACCTAGTTACATAATCCGGCTTATTACTCTCACACCTTAAATAAAATTAATAAAATAAAATGAAACTAGTTTTTATATGAATACAAGGTTCATGAAAATGAACACAAGCAAGATTACTAGAAGATAAATATGGTTTTAAATTATTTGAATCTTGAACAGCTCTTAGAAACATAGCTGCAGAAAATTCTGATCTTTGAAAAAAAGTTAAAAGTATAATTGATGCATGAGATCATGTTTCACCTGAAATTGTTGAAAATATTATGATTGATATTTTGGAAAATAAAAGTAATGGAAAAAATATTATTTTTGATTGATTTGTAAGAAATATTTGAAATAAACAAAGTGCTGATAAGGTTTTAAAAGATTATAAAGTTGTATTATTTAAATTATCTGAAGAAAAAGCTAGAGAAAGACTATTATGAAGAATATATAATCCAAAAACTTGAGAGACATTTAAATCATGAACCTTTACTGATCCAGAAACATGAGATAAATTAGAAAAAAGAGCTGATGATAATGAAGAAGCAATTATAAAGAGAATAAAATTATATGTTGATAAAGCTTTACCACTTATAGAAGAATATAAAGAAAAATGAAACTTGATTATTATTAATGCAGATCAGTCAGTTGAACATGTCTTTAATGAACTAGTTACTAAACTTAATTTAAAATAAAATGCAAATAGGTTTTCAATTATGAAGAGAGTATAAATTATCTGTTGCTGAAATATTAGCAGTTTTTCCTATGTGAAAAACTGTATTTTTAAGTAATGATTTTTTAATAATAAAAGGAGTAGAAAAAGAGAATATTATAAAAAAAGCTGATAAATTATGATGAACTATAAAAATAGTTGAAATAATAAATTATGATGATATATTAAAAGATTGACTTGATAATGAATGAAAATTTAAATATTGAATAAGTATTTTTTGAGAAAAAAGAAACTTAAAAAAAATATTACTTGAACAAAAGAAGATATTTAAGGCAAAATGAGTATCTTCTAGATTTATTAATAAAGATTTTAAAAATTTGTCATCAGCTCAAATTTTATGAGAAAAACTACTTAAATCTTGATGAGATTATAGTATTATATATACAAATGATAATCAATTTGTTTGAAAAACAATATGGGTTCAAGATATTGATAATTATTCAAAAAGAGATTGGCAAAAAGATAGAGATATGCAAATCTGAATGCTTCCACCTAAACTTTGTCAAATCATGATAAATTTATCATGATGAAAAAATATATATGATCCTTTTGTATGATTATGAACAGTTTTAATTGAATCAATTTTAATGTGAAATAAAAATGTTTATGGTAGTGATTTAAATACTAAAATGGTTGAAAATACTATTAATAATATTAATGATTTTATCAAAACAAATAATTTAAATTTAGATGATTTAAAAATTATTAAATTGAATTCTAAGTTTATTAATGAATCAGAAATATTACTTGAGAAAAAAGTTGATTCTATTGTAAGTGAATGATATTTATGAGAAGTTATGACTCAAAAAAATATTAATATAGAAAGAATAAATAAACAAAAAATATCACTTTTAGAATTATATAATAAATTTTTTGAGTGATTAAAAGATATAAAATATAAATGAAATTTAGTAATTTGCTTCCCATTTTGGGAAATTAAGTGAAAAAAAATATTTTTTGAAGAAATATATAATATTTTAAATAAGTATTGTATAATAGAAAATTTATTTCCAAATAATTATATAATAACTACTACTTCTAGTTGAAGTTTGTTATATAAAAGAACTAAACAACTAGTTTGAAGAGAAATTTTTAAATTAAAAATAAAGTAATAAACTTATTACTTTATTTTTTTTATAAATTTTCATTTTAAAATGTATCTATCTAATTCTAGAATTTTTACTATAACTAAATCTCATATTTCAATTCATTCTATTTTTGGAAAACGTACTTCTTTAAAATTTCTTGTTCTTCATATATAGTTTCAATACTTTTCTACTGAAATTAATACTTCCTCTTCCCTATCCAGCATCATTTTATTTCTAACTCAAATACTATCTAATAACATATCATTTAATATATGCCATCTTTGTGCCTTTACCTTGTTAGTAATATCATCTGGATATATTTTTTCTGCAATTGTTCATTTTCTAACTGAATATCTTGCATTATATGTAAAATCAAATAAACATTCTTTAAATGCTTTTTTAGTTTCATTAAACATTTCTTCTGTTTCACCGGAAAATCAAACTATTATATCAGTAGATATTGCAAATAGTGGATCTTTTGATCTCAAATAATCAACCATTTTTTTAAAATCATTATACTTATGTTTTCTATTCATTCTTTTTAACATTTCATCTGAACCTGATTGTAATGCAAAATGTAGATAATTACATAATTTATCTAATTCAAAATGTGCATCAAGTATATCTTGAGTCATATCATGAGGATTTGATGAAGTGAATCTGATTCTATCAAGTCATTCTATTTTATTTAATTCTTCAAGCAACTGTCTAAATGGTGATTTTTTTAATCAACTATTCCATTTTCATTTTTCTTTATTCCAAAATTTTTTATCTATCCATTGTTTTCAATAAGAATTAACATTTTGTCATACAAGAGTTATTTCTTTTGCTCAATTTTTTACTGCTAGTTTTGCTTCTAATACTATATCTTCTATTTTTCTAGAATTTTCATGTCATCTAGTATGTGGTACAATACAAAATGTACAATAATTATCACATCAACTTTGAATTATTATAATTGCACTTGATTTATTTTCTCTTAATTGTTTTTGTTTTAGATAATCATCAAATGAATTATCATTTCAAATATTTTCTCAAATAATATGCGTTAAAATTAGAGGCAAATATTTAATATCTTCAATTCTAAGTGTAAAATCTAATTTTCAATCTGATCTTGGGAAAAGTTTATCATCATTATTGAAAATAGATGTATTATTTTTAGCTAAAACTATTTTCTTAGCATTATTTTTATCTCTTTTATAATTTTCTAAATATTTTCAACTGATTCATGTTTTTCTTACCATACATCAAGTTATTCATACAAGAACATTTTTATTTTTTATTTTATTAAATTTATCTATTTCTTCTAACATTCAAAAAACTTTATCTTCTCATTTTTGTCTAACTGAACATGTGTTAAATATTACTAAATCTGCATTCTTCCAATTATTTACTCTAAAAAATCACGATTGTAATAAAATCATATTTATTTTTTCACTATCAGCCTGGTTCATTGCACATCAAAATGTTTGTATGAAATATTTTCTCACTTTTTTTTTATTTAATTTCTAAATTTGATTTAGTATATAAAAAAATAAAAGACAAGCAAGTTTGTCTTTTATTTGAAAATATATACTATTAATTTTCTTTTTTTATAATTCATTTTTTTCTATCTGTTTTATTATACATCAATTATCTCTAATAAATTGTTCAGATTCATTATCAGTGTAATGTTTATATTTATCTCTGTAAATTATTTTTTTAATTCATGCAGCAATAATATTTTTACTACAATCATAACATGGTTGATATGTGCAATAGATAGTTGCTCATTCAATTTTTACTCAATTTCTTGCTGCCCATAAAATAGCATTCATTTCAGCATGAATTTCATATTTAGCAGCCCAATCATGATGTCATGTAGTATAATTATCTTCCCAATAATCTTTACAATTAATATATCAAGAAGGTGTTCAATTATATCATGTTGATAATATTCTGTTATCTTTTACTATAATTGCTCAAACTTGTCTTGATACACATTTTGATCATTTTGCAATTTCAGCTGCAATATTTAAAAAATTTTTATCACTTAACATGTTTTATTAATTAGTTTCTCAAGTATTTGTAATTGTATTTGTAACTTCTTTTATAGTATTTAAAGAAGTTTTAATTTCATCTATTTTTCATGAATTTGAATCTATGAATGATTTAACACTATTATATCAATCTTTTATATCATTATATGTATTTTCTACACCTGACATAGTTAATCTCACTGAATCTATTTTTTCTTTTGTTGTTGTTGCTCATTCTACTATTGTATTTTTTAAATCTAATGCTCAACTTATAACTTTTTCTGTAGAAGGTATATTTGTAACTTTAGTATCAAAATAATTTTTAATATCTATAATTTTTTTATTAAATCAATCTAATCATAATATTTTTTCAATAGAATTTGCTATATTTTGTGAATTAAATACTAATAATATATATCAAACAAAAAATATTAATAATGTTAAAAGTAATTTATTAAGCATATTAAATAAAAAAGAAATAAGATATATTAAATATACTTTATTTCTTATAAAAATCAATAATAATTAACCTAGTAAATCAGAAACATTTAATTTTCATTTTTTTAAATGTTTATTTAATCAAATAATTTCATTATCATCTATTTTTTTATTTTCTATATTTTTAGAAATAGTTCATTTTCATAATATAGTTTTTAATTTTTCTATACTATCTTTTGAAATTCAATTTTTTGTAATATTTAATGCTAAAATTTCTGTTTTTATCATTGAATGCTTTCAACAATTAAAGCATTCTATATCCAAATTAATAGTACTTCATGCAGCTCATATAATATCTAAATTTGCATCAGTAATTCATTCTGAGCATTCAGGACATTTATATGATTTTGTTAGTGATTCTATCATTATTTTTATAGATTGAAAATTCATACTAGCTAAATTAATAATAAACTAAAACTATTATATCATCTATCTAAATATTTTCAAAACATTTTTTAATTCTTTCTATTGACTTTTCTCTTCATAATATATAAATCAACTCTAATGCTCAAGGTGAAAATTGTTCTCAGCTTAATGCACATCTGACAGGCCATAAAACTTGTCAATTTTTCATTCAAGCATTTTTTATATTTTCTACAAAGATATTTTTTATATCATCAATAGAATTTAAATTATTATTTTTATTGCTTAATATTTCTAATGTTAATTTTAGTGCTTTTTTAACATCATTAATATCATTAATCTTCATTTTCCTATTTATAATTAAATCATTTCATGGTATTTTTGAATTATTATAAAAAAAACTAGTAAACCCCTTATACTCTGAAAAATTTTTAATTCTTGTTTTTAATTCTCAAAATATTTTTTTATTATAATCATCAGAAAAATTATTAATAACATTTAAAAAATCATTATCATATTTTGATAAATATGTTTTTAATTTATTGTATAAATAATCAACATCAAGGCTTTTTAAATAATGTGAGTTAAAAAAATCTAGTCTTTCAATATCAAATACAGCACCAGATTTATGCACATTTGTTAAATCAAATCTTTCAATTAATTCTCACATAGTGAAAAATTCTTCTGTTGTTTTAGGATTCCATCAAAGTAATGCTATATAATTTATTAAAGCTTCACTTAAATATCATTTTTGTATATAATTTTCAACTGCTACATCTCACGTTCTTTTAGAAAGTTTTTTCTTATCTTTTCATAATAATAAAGGTATATGTGCAAAAATAGGAGCTTCCCATCAAAAAGAATCATACATTATAACATGTTTTGGTGTACTAGGTGTCCATTCATCTCATCTAATTACATGAGTTACTCACATAAGATGATCATCAATAACATTTGCTAAATGATAAGTAGGAAATCAATCAGATTTCAATAAAACCTGGTCATCTATATCTTTTGAGGGAACTTTTATTTTTCACTTAACTAAGTCTTGAAATTCAATAATTGTATTATCAGGTACTTTTAATCTAACTGTGTAAGCAATATTTGAATTTAGTTTTGTTTGAATCTCTTCTTTAGAAAGATATCTACATTTTTTATCATATTTTGTTGGTAATCATAAACTTGTTTGTTCTTCTCTAAGTTTTGTTAATCTATCTGAACTACAAAAACAATAGTAGGCTTTATCATTATCTATCAATTCCTTCAAATATTTTTGATAAATATTCAATCTTTCAGATTGATAATATGGTCATTTATCTCATGGATTATTTGGTCATTCATCAGGAATAAGTCATACTGAAGCTAGTACTTGTAACATATTATCAACACTTCCCTCTACAAATCTAGTTCTATCAGTATCTTCAATTCTAAGCATAAATTTACCATTGTTTTTTTTGGCAAATAAATAATTATATAAAACTGTTCTTAAGCTTCAAATATGTAAATATCATGTTGGACTTGGTGCAAATCTAGTTATAACTGTCATTCTAGCTTGTTAGTAAATATCATTTTTATTCTATGTAAAAAAATCCTTTTGTAAAGCTATTTTTTTATTAAAATATTAGTATTAAAACTAAAAATTTGATATAATTAAATATGTATATAATATATAAACAATTTAATTGTTAACTAATAGTAAAATGACTATTGTTTGAAAAACAGATAAAATATTACAAAGTACACTAATTCCAACTGTAATTGATAAATGACCAAATTGAGAAAGAGCATATGATATATATTCTAGATTACTTGAAGATAGAGTTATATTTCTATGAGAATGAATTGATTCACATGTAGCTAATACTGTAATTGCTCAATTATTATTTTTAGAAAAACAAAATCCAAAAGCATGAATTACTATGTATATTAATTCTCCAGGTTGACATGTAACAGCATGATTAGCTATTTATGATACAATGCAATATATTTCATGTCCAGTAACTACAGTTTCTATATGATTATCTGCTTCAATGTGATCTATTATATTATCTTGATGAGCAAAATGAAAAAGGTTTGCATTACCTCATAGTGAAATAATGATTCATCAACCTTTGTGATGAGCCGAAGGTCAAGCAACTGATATTAAACTAGCAGCTGAACATATAATTAAAACATGAGATAGACTATATAAAATTTTAGCTAAACATACATGAAAATCAGTAGAACAAATTGAAAAAGATTGTGATAGAGATAATTTTATGACAGCTGAAGAAGCATTAAAATATTGATTAATTGATAAAATTATAAAAAATAAGTAAGAATTAAAATTCTTACTTATTTTTTTCTATTTCAAATATAGTTAACTAAAAAATTTAAATTATCAGACTTTAAATCTCAAATTATTTTTTTACAATCAATTATTAAATCATTTAAATAATTTTTTGTTTCAGAAATTCACATAAAATAAACAAATCATTTTTCTTCTCAATCTCATACACTTTTTCATGTCTCCTCTCTTGTTCATTCTACATCAAGTAAATCATCTTTGACTTGAAAAGCTAATCAAATTTTTTTTCAAAACTCTTTGTAAATTTTAAAATCTATATTTGATTTTCATGAAAGAATTAATCATCAAATTATAGAGCATTCAATCAAAGCTCAAGTTTTTTTATTATGAATTTCTATTAAATTATTTAATGTTAATTTATCAGGATTATTTTCATAATATAGATCTAAGACTTGTCATCAAAGCATTCATTTAATTCAAACTGCTTCTCAAAAAATCTTTAATATATTATCTGATTGTTTTATATTTCAAAGTATTTCAAATGCCATTGAATTTAACATATCTCATACCAATATAGCAGTATCTTCTCAATATTTTTTCCATACAGTAGGCTTTCATCTTCTTAATTCATCATTATCCATAGAAGGTAGATCATCATGAATTAAACTAAATGCATGTAATAATTCTAATGTAATACAAAATTTTATTATATCAGAATTATATTTTATATTATCTAAATTATTTCAAGAAAAAATCAAATAAAATTCTAAAGCAAATATAGATCTTATTCTTTTTCATCATTTAACAGAATATAATGCAGATTCTTTCAACAAATCAAGTCAATTATTTTTTTCATTACTAAAATATTCTAATAAATATTTATTTATAGAATTTTCAATTAGTTTTTTATATTCATCATACCAGTTTGGAAGCATATTTTTTATTATTTTCAAAAATTTCTCTTAGAATTATTAAATTTTTCAATTACTTTATCTAAATCTTTTTTATTAAATTCAGGCCATTTTTTTTCTGTAAAATAGTATTCACTATATTCAGAATCATATAAACAAAATCCAGAATGTCTAATATCTCATCATGTTCTAACTATCATATCAATAACTGGAAATCTTCAAGTATCAGTATATTTCCTAAACTCATCATTAGTTAACAAATCTGGATCTAATCATGATTTAATAATTTTTTTTGTTGCTCTAACTATTTCATCTTGTCATCAATAAATTAAGGCTAATACTACAACTAATCCATTATTATTTTTTGTTTGCTCTTTTACCTTATTTAATATATTTATTGATTCTGTAGGTAATTTTGAAATATCTCAAATAGTTTCAAATTTTATATTTTTGTATTTAATTTTTCTTCAAAATGATTCAATATTATTAATAAGTTTAATAATTCATTTTACCTCATCTTTAGGTCTTTTTTTTAAATTATCTTTAGATAAAGCCCATAGAGTCAAATATTTAATTCATAATTCAGAAGAATAATCTACAATTTTAACAATATTATTTGCTCAAGCAATATGTCATGTAACAGGTGGAAGAAATCTTTTTTTTGCCCATCTACGATTTCAATCCATTATTATTCAAAGGTGATTTATCATTTTTTTAATTTATGATTAAGTGTTCTGTATTAGCTAATTCAAAAATTTACCTTTT
>CAZCCA010000003.1:9072-19665 GCA_964497215.1 uncultured Candidatus Peribacteria bacterium
TTTTTTAATTTATGATTAAGTGTTCTGTATTAGCTAATTCAAAAATTTACCTTTTTACTTATTAACTCATTATAATTCCAAAATATCTTTTAAATTCATACTTTGAAAATTAAACTACTATTTTATCATCAGGATTAACAACAACTTTTTTATATTTACTTAATTTTTTATTTTTATTTACTTCATATAAAATTGGAGAAGCAATAAATATTGAACTATAAGTACCTATTAAAGTACCTAAAATCATTGCAAGTATGAATCATTTAATACTTTCTGGTCAAAAGAAAAATATTGTAAATAATACAAATACAAGAGTTAAACTTGTATATATACTTCTAGTAAGAGTCTCTTTTACAGATAAATTTATTATTTCATATAGATTTTTACCTTTTCATCCAAATTGTCTTAAATTACTTCTTATTCTATCAAAAACTACAATTGTATCATTAATAGAATAACCAAGTATTGTCAATAATGCAGTAATAAAAAATGTATCAATTTTAAATTCTGGATAAAACATTGAAATAAATACATAAGCTCAACTAGAAATTATGACATCATGAAATAATGTTATAATAGTAATTGCAGCAAATGAAATTACTGATATTCATGAAACTACTCATGAAAATGCAAATGTTACATAAAATGTAATTGCAACAATAGCTAATGCTAAAGTTATAAAAGCTGTATTTCTAATATAATCTCAAAAACTTTTTCAAATATTTATATATTTAGATTCATCAATGGAATCATCTTGTTTTTTTAATATAGATAGTACATTAGACCTAAATTGATTTTTTAATTCATCTAATTTTTTAGCATCATTTATAGGATAAAATCAAACTACAACAGAAACTGTTTTTTCTCATGTTATTCTATAAACATTAATATTATTAATGATTTCTTTATTATTATATTTAATATCTTGTTTTTTTAGATTTAATTCATTTTTTACCTCAGGTATATCAATTTGATTTTTATAAGTGTAATCCATTTGAATTCATCATGTCATATCAATTCATAGATTTAATTTTGGGATAAATAATAGAAATAATGAAATAATAAATAATATTCCAGAAACACCCAAATAAATGTATCTATTTTTTAAAACATCCATATTTGTAAGTATATATATTAAAAGTTATCACTATTGTATTTAAAAAGAAAAAAAAGCAAGATTAAAACTTGAAATAAACTTTATTTAATATAAAATTTGCACACTTATAAATAATAAAAAATAATGATTAAAAAAATTTTTCAATTTTTATTCAAACTTATAAATATATTATTGATTTGATTAACTATTGTATTAGCACTTATTTCAATATTTAAAAAAGAATGGATTGAACAATTTATTGAATGGATGAAGATATTAATAGAGTGAATGTGAATGTGGAACTATTTAATAGCATGAACAAGCAGTTTAATTGAATCTTTTCCTGTATTATGAATTGTAGTACCATGACAAAATATATTACTAATAGTATGATGATTTTTTTGAAATATAAATAAATTATATCTAATGTATATTATTGCTGTTGCTATAATATGAGCTATTGTATGAAATTGGATATGATATATATTATGAAAAATATATTGAGATAGTTTTTTTAAAAAATATGGAAATTGGTTTTGAATATGAACAACAGAAGTTAAATACTTAAAAAAATGAATACATAAATGGTGAGCATGGTGAATAATAGTATGAAAATTTCATCCTATGACTAGAGCTTTTTTACCCTTTATTGCTTGAAGTATGTGAATGGCAACAACAAAATTTATGATATACAATATTATAGGTTCAATTATTCGGGCAATTACGATTATATTATTATGAGTTTTATTTGTAGAATACTACAAAATAATTCTTGAATATGCTTGAACTATAATATTAATAATATTTTGATTAATTTGAATTTATATTTACAAATATAAAAGAAAAGAATTTAATCAATATATACAAGAAAAAAATAAAGAATTAGAGAAATTACATAAATAAAAAAATATGAAAAATAAATTACCAAAAGAATTAATAGATAGATTAAATGAAATATATACAAAAAATGAATTAGAAATTATAAAAAAGTGATTTGAAATAAAAAAAAGAAAACCGACTTTTAGGATAAATACATTAAAAACAAATACAAAAGAAGTTTTAGATATTTTAAAAGAAAAAAAACTAGAAGTTGAAAAAATAAATTTTTTAAAAAATTGATATAAATTAATAAATTGAAATGAAAAAGATTTATGGGATTTAGATATATACAAAAATTGAAAAATATATATACAATCAATTTCTAGTCAAATACCTATAGATTTCCTTGATTTAGAAGATTTTAATAAGGTTCTTGATATTACAGCTGCTCCATGATGAAAAACATCACAAGCATCTGCATTATTAAAAAATACATGAGAAGTAATTGCAAATGATAATAATAGTATAAGAATTGATAAATTAAATTATACTATCTCAAAACAATGATGTAAAAATGTAAAAATAATAAAAACAGATGCAAGAAAAATATATGAAAAATACTTAGCTGATGATTGAGAATCAAATAAATATGATAATTACTTTAATCATATAATAGCTGATTTACCATGTAGTAGTGAATGAAAAATAAATTTAAATTCAGAAAAAAGTTATTGATATTGGAATTTATGAGTAATAAAAAGAAACTTTAAATTACAAAAAGAAATTTTGAAATCAATAATCCCTATGTTAAAAAGAGGATGAACACTTATGTATTCTACTTGTACATTAGCACCAGAAGAAAACGAAGCTGTAGTTCATATGATTTTATCCCTATATCCTGAACTTGAAATACAAGATATAAATATTAATTATAAATACATAAAAAAATGATTAAAATGATTTTGAAAACATGTATATAGAAGAGATGTACAAAAATCAATTAGAATATTACCAAATGAAGAATCAGAATGATTTTTTATAGCAAAATTTAAAAAAATAAAATAGCTAAGTTTTAACTTAGCTATTTTATTTAATTATTTTAATAGCAACCAAATTATTATTCAAATTATTGCTAGCCATAGATTAGTAATATTTGATACTAGTATATTTTCAAATGCATCAATAGTTTTATTTCTTTTTAATAATGCTAAAACAGATTTGAATTCAGGCCAACTTGTAAGTGTAGCTAAAACTAAAAATCATATTACTCATTTAGGTGCTAATGATGCTTCAGCTGTAAAACTAACTACTGGATCAAGAAAATATCAACTAATAATTAATATAACAAGTCATAATGGTAAAAATGATTTATTAACTGGTTCTATTTCTTCATCATGAACTTCTGTATGAACAGTTTTTCTAGTAAATAAATAAATACTTATAATAAACGATAATATTAACCAATATATATAATAATTCTCTGGAATTTTAAAGAATACTATAGCTAAAATTGCTGTTAACAAGAATCATAATAGAAAAAATCATTTATGATTAAATTTTTTTAATTTTATCAGATATCAACTTATTAAAATTCATATTAATAGTAATATAGGATTCATTACATTTGATCATAGAGGTGTACTTGCAGCAAATAAAACATTTCATCATATTAATCAAACAATCAAAACTAAGGCTTCTGGACCATTTGTTATAAATCATGTAATTTTTCAAACTCATTTAACATTTTTTAAAGATGCAAGTATTAATTCTATACTAAATCAAATAAAAAACATTAAAACTATTATTCATGATGCTCATAAAAAAGATTGATGTAGATCTCATCATAGAAAAACAGCAGATCAAATAAAAAATAACAAAGTTAATCACCATACAATAAAATCTAATTTTTGTAGTGATTCAAATAAAAGTCTTTTCATATATTAATTATTAAATTTAAATAATACCACATCTCAATCTTGCATAATATAATCTTTTCACTGAAGTGAAACTTTTCAATTTTCTCTTGCTCAAGACCATCATCAAAATTCTACTATATCTTTCCAATTTACAACATCAGCTTTAATAAATCATTTTTCAAAATCAGTATGTATAACTCAAGCAGCTTTAGGTGCAGTATCTCATTTATGTATAGTCCATGCTCTTACTTCTTGTACTCATGCAGTAAAATAATACATAAGACCCAATGCATCATATGAAGCTTTTATTAAATCATCTAATCAAGTAGATTTAAGTTCCATTTCATCTAAAAATTCTTTTTTTTCTTCATCACTCATTTCAATCATATCAGCTTCAAGCTTAGCACATATAGGTACTACCTTTTGATTATTTCATACTCATAATATTTTTCTTAATTCTTCTTCACTTGCAGACATCATATCTTCAGATACATTACAGGCATATACAAATGTTTTATTTGTTAATAAATGTAAATCATATAAATGTTCTAATTCATCATCATCTAATCAAATATCACTAACTAAAACTCATTTATTTAATTCTTCTTCAATTTTTTTATAAACTTCAATTGCAGCTGCAACATTTTTATCAGATCTTGCTTTTTTTCAATCAGATATAATTCTTTTTGAAACAGTTTCAATATCAGCCATTATAAGTTCAGTATTAATAACTTCAATATCAAATTTTGGATCAACTTTTCAATTTACATGTATAATATCATTATCTTCAAATACTCTAACAACTTGTAAAATTGCATCAGCTTCCCTAATATTTGCTAAAAATTTATTTCAAAGTCATTCTCATTTACTTGCTCATTCAACTATTCATGCAATATCAATAAATTCACAATTAGCTGGAATTATTTTTTCTCATCAAACAGCTTTTCTAATTTCTTCAAGTCTAAAATCATTTACATTTACAATTCAAACATTTGGTTCTATTGTACAAAAAGGAAAATTTTGAGCATCAGCAGAATAATTTTTTGTTAATGCATTAAATAATGTAGATTTTCCTACATTTGGTAATCAAACTATACCTATTTTCATAACTAATTTTTTATAAAATAATTTACAGGATTATATAGAAAAGTTTATTTTAAGCAAAAAAAAGAAGGATTTTTAGTAAATCCCTCTATTTCTAAACATATAATACATATAATCCAACTCTTCTTGTCTTTTTATTTGAAAAATATCTGAACAAAGTTTCTTTTCTACTTCTGTATATTCTCTTCTTCTTGTAGCTTCTAAATAAACTCTCTCACAATTTCTAATTCTATTATTTTCTATATTTTCTAAATCAACTTTACTAGGAGAATTAATAAATTTAGTAATACTTGTAGAATAATACTCATTATAAAAGTAAGCATTTAGTCAATCAAATGAAAAAGTTGCTATTAAAAATACCAATGTTAAAAAGATTTTTTTCATATTTTTTATTTCTTATTATAAACTACTATTAATATATTGATATATTAGATTTAAGCAATTTTATTTAAATTTTTCTAATTTCTCTTCTAATTTCTCTAACTTATTTTTAGCTTGTTCTTTTTTCTCCATTTCAGCTCTAACTAATTTTTCAGGAGCATTATTTACAAATGCTTCATTTAATAATTTTTTATCTAAAATAGCTATATATTCTTTTGTATCTAATATTTGTTCTTTAAGTCTTTCTATTTCTTTTTCAACATCAAGTGCATTTGAAGTGTCAACATAAACTTCTACTCATACCTTAATAATTCAAAATGCTAAATTATCATCATTTGGTTTTTTATCTATTAATTCAAGATTATCAGCTTTTACTATTCAAGAGATTAATTCTGATACTTCAGATAAAATTTCTGCATTTTTATTTTTTGCATAAATTTTAACTCAAATTGTTTTATTTGGCATTATATTATTATCTGCTCTAATTGATCTTATTTCTCTAATAACATCCATAATTAAATTTTTTTCTTTTTCTATTTCTATATTTCTCTCAAGTCATACTCTACCCCATTTAGCTTCAATTAAATCTCATTTAAATCATAATTTATTGTAAATTTCTTCTGAAACAAAAGGTATATAAGGATGCCATAATTTTAATAAAATATTTATAACATAAGTTATAACTGCTTCTCAAAATTTTGATTTATCTTTAGTTAATTTAAATTCTTCAATATAGTAATCACAAAATTCATTTTTTGTAAATATTTGTAATTCTTGTCATACTTCAGAAAAATTGTATTTTTCCATTCATTCAGTTACTATATCAGAAAGATTTCTTACTCTTGATAGAATCCATTTTTCATGGAACATTAAATCTGAATAATTATCTTTTAATTTTTTTTCTAAATTATCTATATCTGATTCAATATTTTTTAAATTTGATCATACAAACCTTGATGCATTCCATAATTTATTTACGAAAAACATATTATTTTCTACATTTGCTTCATCAAATTTTAAATCATTTCATGGTGTATTTCAAATAGAAAGTGTTAATCTAACTGCATCAGTACCATATTTATCTATCATATCAATAGGATCAATTCAATTACCTAATGATTTACTCATTTTTCTACCTAACTTATCTCTAACTAATCAATGAAAATATATAGTTTTAAATGGAGTTTGTCATGTAAACTCATATCAAAACAATAACATTCTAATAACCCAAAAGAATATTATATCATGACCAGTTTCTAAAACAGATGCTGGATAAAACTTTTTAACTAATTCATTTTGTTCATCTCAGTCCATATTGTAATCCAAAATTGCAAATGGCCATAATGCAGAACTAAACCATGTATCCAAAGCATCAGTATCTCTTACTAATTTTTTTTCTTCTCAATAAAATTCTAATGCTAATTTTTTAGCTTGTTCCTCATTTTCTGCACAAAATTTTTCTCAATCTGGTCAATACCAAACAGGAATTTGATGTCACCATAATAATTGTCTAGAAATACACCAATCATTTAAATTATAAATCCAATCTTCAAATGTTTTATTAAATCTTTTTGGTATTATTTCAAAATCTTTTGATTTATATCATTTAATAACTTTTTTTACAAGTGAATCTATTTTCACAAACCATTGAGTAGATATAATTGTTTCAACTTTTGCATGAGATCTTTCTCAATATGCAACTTTAGATTCATGGTCTTCTATTTTTATTAAATTTCACTTAGCTTTTAATAATTCTACTATATTTGATCTAGCTGTCATAAAATCTTGTCATGCAAAGATTCATGCAACATCAGTCATTTTTCAATCCTTTCAGATTACTACCTTATTTAAAGGTAAATCATGTCTTTTACCTACTTCGAAATCATTAGCATCATGTGCTGGTGTTATTTTAACTGCTCATGATCCAAATTCCATATCTACCATTTCATCAGCAATAAGTGGAATTTCTTTGTTTACTATAGGTAAGATAAGTTTTTTACCTGCTTTTAATAATTTTTTAAATCTTTTATCTTTAGGATGAACAGCAACTGCAACATCTCAAAGTAAAGTTTCAGGTCTAGTTGTAGCAATGATAATTTCATTATCACTTCATGAAACAAAATAAGTAATATGATATAATTTACCTTTTTCAAGCTTATGAACAACTTCTTGGTCAGAAATAACTGTATCAAGTTTTGGATCATAATTTACCATATACTCACCCTTATAAATAAGTCATTTATTATAAAGTTTAACAAATGCTTTATTTACCTTTTCATTCATATCAGAATCCATAGTAAATTTTTCTTTTGACCAATCACATGAAGTTCACATTTTTCTAAATTGATCTTGTATTTCTCAACCATATTCTTTAGTCCAGTTCCAGCATTCTTCTAAAAATTCTTCCCTTGATATATTATGTTTTGATTTTCAAACTTTTGCTAATTTTTCTTCTACTTTTACTTGAGTAGAAATTCAAGCATGATCAGTTCATGGAACCATAAGAGTAGAATCTCATTTCATTCTATGATATCTAGTCATTATATCTTCTAATGTAAGCATTGAAGAATGTCCAACATGTAATTTTGAAGTTACATTTGGTGGTGGCATAGGGATATAAAATTGATCTCACGTAGTTGATTCTCTTGGTTTAAATTTACCAGTTTCTTCCCAGTGTTTATATAATTTTTCTTCAAAATCTTTTGGAGAATATTTTTTTGGAAAATCATTTTGCATTTCATAGTTTATTAAAAAATAACCTTATTACTATTATAGTAACAAGGTTTAAAAATCAAAATTTGTTTTTTAAAGTTTTAATTTTTAGTATTTTCTTCATTATTTTTTTCTGCTAATTTTTCATTTAATTCATTCCATACTTCTTTTGGTATATTTTTAGCTATTTTCACTTTTGGATAATTTTTAGCTGCCAAGAATTGTCATCTTCTAGAATTTTTTATAACTAATTCTTCTCAAGTTTCTTCATCTATAAGTAATCATTTCTCTTTTAAAATAGATTCTAATAATTCTTCTTTTTCATCCTTTATTTTTCATATCCATTTAACTTTAGGATATTCACTACTAGCTAAGAAAGGTCAATATCTACCTGTTTTTACAACAATTGTTCATCAGATTCAATCTGGGCAAGGTTTTCATTCATATTTTGCTTTTAAAGCATCTAATGCACTTTTTTCTTCTTCTGGTTGATCTATAAAATCACATTCAGGATATCAACTACATCATATAAATTTTCATGCTTTTGAGTGTCTGTAAATTAAATCTTTTCAACATTTTGGACATTCTTTTCAAACTTTTTCAATTATTTTTTCAGCATTGGCTCATGCATTTTCAAGCTCATTTTTTAGAGTTTTTTCCCAAAAACTTTTAAGCATATCTTGATATTTAATCTTTTTTTCAGCTACTTTATCAAAATCTTCCTCTACATCTTTTGTAAACTTATATTGCATCATTTCATTGAAATATTTTTCAAGAAAATCTGTAACTGTAAAAGCAATATCAGTTGGCTTTAAATATCTTTTATTAGTATGCTCTTTGGGTGCAAATTTTTCTATATATCATCTATCTATAATAGTAGATATAGTTGGAGCATAAGTAGATGGTCTTCAGATTCATTCTCATTCCAATTTTTTTACAAGTGATGCTTCAGTATATCTAGCTGGTGGTCTAGAAAATAATTGAGTAGTCTCTAAATTTGTTCACTCTAAAATTTCTCATATTTGAATATCTGGTAGAGTTGTATTTTCAGAATCATCATCATTATTATCATCATCTGTTCATTCTATATAAAGTTTCATAAATCAATCAAATTTTATTACTTCTCATTTTGTAATCCATGATTGATTAGTAGCTCTTTCAGGAGAAAAAGTAAAAGTTGTAACTTCAACAATTGCATCTGACATTTGAGAAGCAAGTGTTCTCTTCCAAATCAATGTATAAAGTTTTAATTGTTGAGCATCTAAAATCGAGGCTAAACTTTCTGGTGTTCTAGTTATATCTGTTGGTCTAATAGCTTCATGTGCTTCTTGTGCTCAGGCAGATTTAGTAGTATATGATCTTTTTTTATGATACTCTTGTCAAAAACTTGAATTAATCATTTTTTTAGCATCATTTAAGGCTAAATCAGATAAATTTACACTATCAGTTCTCATATATGTAATCAAACCTTGTCTTTCTCAATTTCATAAATCCATTCATTCATAAAGTTTTTGAGCAAGCATCATAGTTTGTTTAACTCAAAACCCAAATTTTCTTGCTCATTCTTGTTGAAGTGTTGAAGTAGTAAAAGGTGCTCCAGGAGATCTTTTAGAATCTTTTTTTATACTATCAACTAATTTAAAATCAATTTTTTTAGTAGAAGATAAAACAATATTTCATTTTTTGTTTTTTGATTCTTTTAGTTCAGAAATATTATCAAATAATGTAGCTAATATTTTTTCTACATCTTCCTTTGATTTTATCTTTTTGATTTTTCATCAAATCTTAGTTAATGTAGATTTAAACTTAGATTTTCAATAAATAAGTTCAATTGAAATTTTCCATGATTCAACGGGTTTAAAATTTTGTATTTCTCTTTCTTTTTCAACTATCAATTTAACTGCTACTGATTGTACCCTACCAGCAGAAAGTCATTTTCTAATTTTTTTCCATAAAACAGGACTAACTTTATATCAAACAAGTCTATCTAATAATCTTCTAGCTTGTTGAGCATCAACTAATCACATATCTAAAGTTCTAGGATTTTCAACAGCATGGGATATAGCTTTTTTTGTAATTTCATGAAAAACAATTCTTTTAGTTTTTTCAGGAGCTATATTTAAAACATTACAAAGATGCCATCATATAGCTTCTCACTCACGATCCTCATCGGTAGCTATCCATACTTCATTTGACTCTTTTGCTAATTTTTTAAGTCAATTAACAGTTTTTATTTTATCATCATTTACTTGATATTCTGGTATAAATCATCAATCTATATCAATTCAAAGACTTTTTACAGGTAAATCTCTTATATGTCACATAGATGCAACAACCTTATAGTCTGGTCATAAGAATTTTTCTATTGTTTTTCATTTTGCCGGAGATTCGACAATTACAAGATTTTTTGCCATTTAAAAAAGTTAATAATTATTACTAACTTTTTATTCTTTTTTAATATTAAGTCAAAAAAAAGTATTATTTTTAAAATTCTCTAACTAATTCTTCTATATTATTTTTATTAATTCTAGTATATGAATTTTTTATAATTTTTCTATTAACAAG
>CAZCCA010000004.1:0-18510 GCA_964497215.1 uncultured Candidatus Peribacteria bacterium
CTTGAACTCAAATAATTTGATCTAAACAACCAATTTATAAAACAAATTCTATAAATTCTTATCCTTCTCTTAATTTTGATTGAGTAGATGATTTATTAAATTTAAAAGACAATCTAGATATTTCAGTTGGAACAGG
Organism: uncultured Candidatus Peribacteria bacterium; assembly: GCA_964497215.1. Taxonomy (GTDB): domain Bacteria; phylum Patescibacteriota; class Gracilibacteria; order BD1-5; family UBA6164; genus UBA6164. Next base: position 137 of record CAZCCA010000004.1, read on the forward strand.
TTATACTGAAAAGTCTTATGTTATGATTATTAAAACATCAGATGATGTGAATAGTTTACAAACAATTTATGATGAAGGTACAAAAGAAAAATGATTTGCTATTCAAATAGATAATTGACACCTATATGCCTGAGCTTTTAATACTCTTGATTGGACTACTACAAATAAAACAATTGATTTATGAGTAATTAATCAAAATGAAATTTATACAATAATTTTTGTTTATTCTGACACTTGAGATTTTATAAAAGCTTACTTAAATTGAGAATTAAAATGAACTCTTAATTCTATTGAAGAACAATCAACTCACTGAGCTTGTACTTTTGAAACAAGTTTTAATTGTAATATTTACTCAACAGGATGAGCTTTGGCTTTATGATCTACAAAAAATGATATTTTAAGAATTTCAAATTCTACAACTTCAGAATGATTAGAAAAAGATTTTTTTAAATGAAATATATGAGAAATTTCAAGTTATAATCATGCTTTAACTCAAACTGAAGTAGATTGATTAAATGATTATTTATTTGTAAAATGGTGATTTGATACAATTGCTCCAGTTATTTCTTCATCAAATATTTCAGCTAATCAAATATTGCCTTGATGAAATCACTCTATAGAATTTAATTATTCAGATAATGTCTGAGGAACTTGAATTGATACTTCAACAGAAAATATTGTATTAGAAAAATGGAATTGAACTTCTTGGGTAGTTAATACAAGCATTTCAAATACTTCTACAACTAATACAAAAGCAATATATTCAACTTCAAATTTAGATTTTTGAAAATATAGAACAACTTTTAATATTTCAGATAATATTTGAAATATTAGTTCAGATTATATAACAACTTTTTACATAGATAAACCTGAATTAATTATCTCAACATGATCAATAAATATTTGAACATTAAATAATACAACAAATACTTTTGGTGATACTTTAACTATTACAGTAAAAACTATTTGAGCTCCTTTTAGAGTAAAATTAAAGAAAAATCAAAAATTAACAACTACTAATTCAGATGAAATAATTTATTATAACTGAAATATATGAATGGGTTATGATAAAAATAATGATTGAAATTTATTTGATTATAATAATGATATTATATTAAGTAGTGTAGAAAATATCAATACTAATTGAAATTTAAATACATATACTTACACCTTAAAAATGTGAGCAATTAAAGAATATCAACAGGCAGCATGAGATTATAGTGGTAAAATAGATTTTGGAATTGAGTTGGATTATTAAAAAATATTATGCAAAAACTTATAGCAAAATTTCTTGTTATTATAATTACTTTACAGATAATTAACCCAATAAACTTTATTGGGAAAGTTTTTGCTACTTCAAATTCTTGGGACTTTGTTACTCCAACTGATTACACTGTTTCAGATTCTGCAAGAATAAATCTTCATAATTCTCAAGCTAAACTAAAATCTACTCTTTCTCAAGTTGGTAGATTAAATAACTGACCAGTCCTTTTAGATCAAGCTACTCAAGTTGAAATTTCTGGAAATTATGCTTATGTAACTGCCTATTGATCAAATGCTATTGAAGTAATTGATATTTCAAATTCTGCAAATCCAACTCATGTTTCAAATATTACAATGACAAATACAAATAAACTTTATTGAGCTTATGCTTTAAAAATTTCTGGAAATTATTTATATGTAGCTAGTTATGTTGATGATGATATTGAAATAATAGATATTTCAAATCCAGCTTCACCAACTCATGTTATTAATATTGCAAATAATGCTTCAAGAAAATTAAATTGACCAAGATGACTTGATATAGTTTGAAATTATTTATATGTAGCTAGTTATTCAGATCATGCTATGCAAATTATTGATATTTCAGTTCCAACTGCTCCAGTTTCAAAAGGTTTCTTAAGAGATACCACAAAATTAAGAAATGCTACAGGAATTAAAGTTTCAGGAAATTATGCTTATGTAACCTCATATTCTAGAGATAGATTAGAAGTTATTGATATTTCAAATCCAGATACACCAACATTTGCTTGAGAATTACTTGATAATACTTGAGGTTCTAGATTAAACTGAGCTTGGTGAATAGATATTAAATGAAATTATGCTTATATTGCAAGTTATGTAGATGATACTTTAGAAATTGTAGATATTTCAGATCCTACAAATCCAGTTCATGAAACTCATGTAAGAAATACTGTAGCTTGAACAAAACTTAATTGACCAAGGTATGTAAAAATAGATTGAAATTTTGCTTATGTATGATCTTTTGTAGATGATGCTATGCAAATTATTAATATTTCAGATCCTACAAATCCAGTTGTAAAATGATTTTTAAAAGATACAACAAGATTAAATTGAGCTTCTTGAATTGCTATTGATTGAAATGATGCTTTTGTTACAGCTAGTGATTGATGAAGTTTACAAGTTTTAGAAATTTCAAACAAAAATTCTCCTAGTTTTAAATGACAAATTTCAGGTTGACCTGTTAAATTATGATGATCTACTAATATTATCACAGATTGAAATTATGCTTATATCAGTTCTTATTTATCACATTCTATAGAAATAGTTAATATATCTGATAAAACAAATCCAACTCATGTTTCAGTTATTTCAGCTACAAATTCTATAAGATTAAAGTGAGTTTATGACTTACAAAAAGTTTGAAATTATTTATATGTAGTAAGTTATTCAGATGATGCTATGACTGTTATAGATGTATCTGATCCTGCTAATCCTTTTCAAGCTTCAACTATTAGAAGGGCAAGTAATACTGCTACTAATAAACTTAATTGAGCTAGATGAATTTTTGTGGAATGAAATTATGCTTATGTGGCTAGTTATGTAGATGATGCTATGCAAATAATTGATATAACTGACCCAACAAATCCTGTAATAAAATGATTTGTAAGAGATACTACAAAACTTGATTGAGCTATGGATGTTAAAGTAAAGTGAAACTATGCTTATGTAAGTTCTTATACAAAAGATAGGATTCAAGTAATAGATATTTCAGATAAAAATAATCCTGTTTTTGTTAATGAACTTTTAAATTCTGCTTCTGTAGAATTAAATGGTTCTTGGGGTTTAGAAATTGATTGAGATTTTTTATATGTTTCTGCATTAGTTGATGATTGAGTTCAAGTTTATGATATAAGTGATTGAGCAAATCCAATTGCATCTTCTAAAATTATTAACTCTGCTCCTGTAAAACTAAATTGAGCTAGAAATTCAGTAATTGATGAATGATATATGTATGTATGAGTTGTAAATGATGATTCTGTTCAAATATTAGATATTAGTGATACAACTAGTATCTCCCCTATAAATTATTATAGAGATATTTTGAATATGAATTGAATTAATTGAATTAGTAAACAATGAAATTATATTTTTACAGCTAATTACCAGCAAGGTTCTTTAGAAATTTTAAAAGAAAATTATTTTTCTAACTCACCTTCTGTTACTCCAAATACTTGATATAGTTATGTTTGAAATATATCTACTATGTCTGAAACTTTGTGAGATAATAATGCTTGAAATATAACTTATCAAATTTCAAAAGATGATTGAGTAACTTGGTACTATTATAATTGAACTTCTTGGGTAACTACTACTGCTTGAACAGTTAATTCTAATTTAGTTTGAGATATTAACACAAATATTGCTTGATTTAATTCATTAGCTTGATGAACAAATACTTTTAAATTCAAAGCATTTCTAAATAGTAATTGAGAAGAAAAAGTTGAATTATCAGAAATTACTCTTGAATTTTGAGATTGAGATGCTCCAGTTATTTCTTCATCAAATATTTCAGCTAATCAAATATTGCCTTGATGAAATCACTCTATAGAATTTAATTATTCAGATAATGTCTGAGGAACTTGAATTGATACTTCAACAGAAAATATTGTATTAGAAAAATGGAATTGAACTTCTTGGGTAGTTAATACAAGCATTTCAAATACTTCTACAACTAATACAAAAGCAATATATTCAACTTCAAATTTAGATTTTTGAAAATATAGAACAACTTTTAATATTTCAGATAATATTTGAAATATTAGTTCAGATTATATAACAACTTTTTACATAGATAAACCTGAATTAATTATCTCAACATGATCAATAAATATTTGAACATTAAATAATACAACAAATACTTTTGGTGATACTTTAACTATTACAGTAAAAACTATTTGAGCTCCTTTTAGAGTAAAATTAAAGAAAAATCAAAAATTAACAACTACTAATTCAGATGAAATAATTTATTATAACTGAAATATATGAATGGGTTATGATAAAAATAATGATTGAAATTTATTTGATTATAATAATGATATTATATTAAGTAGTGTAGAAAATATCAATACTAATTGAAATTTAAATACATATACTTACACCTTAAAAATGTGAGCAATTAAAGAATATCAACAGGCAGCATGAGATTATAGTGGTAAAATAGATTTTGGAATAGAATTGGATTATTAATTAATTACAAAAAAATAAGCTGTTTTTCTTTTTAATTTTCTAAAAATACTAATAATAAAAAATATTTTTTATGTATTTTTATTATACTTTTTTTAAAAAAAATGTTTTATTGTTTTTTTAGCTTGATTATTTAATTTGTTTATTTTTGATATTTTTTTTGACATAGTAAAACATAATATGATATAATGAAAATGTGTTTGATCAATAGGTTTCAAAATAAAACCTATGGTATGCATACAAACATATATTTTATTTTCATAAGCACAAAGCTATTATGATAAAAACAAAAATAAAAAAAGCTATTGCTATAGCTTGAATTACTACTATTGCAGCAACTAGTGCAATAGGTGGAGCATTAAATACATATGCTAATATACAAATTGGTACAGGTTCAGTTACTTGAACATCTGCTTTTGATACAGCTATTAATTGGAATGAAACTTATTCTGCAAATTCTGCATCATGATCAGTAGAAAATATAATAGTTACGGCAACAATATTACCAGTTTTAAATATGAAAATTTCTACAGGTGCAATAAATTTAGGAAATTTATCAGCTGGAATTACCTCAACATGAACATTAGATATTGAGGTTGGTACAAATGCAGCTAATGGTGTTACAATTACTTCTAGATCTTGAAGTGGATGATTAACAAATACTTCTGATAATAGTATTAAAATAAATAATTTAAGTACAGATGGAGCTGTAGATTCATATACTTTTTCTTCAACAGCATTAACTAATGATTCGACTGTAAGTTGATATACACAATCAAGTGATTATCCAGTAGTAGAAATTAATGATAATACTACAGAACATACTATCTATTCTACAAACAAACCAGAACAAGATGATGCTACAAATGCAGATGTTACTTTTGCAGTAGCAGCTACTCCAAATATACAAACTGCAGCATGAAATTATCAAGATACTATTACTTTTACAGTAACTGGTAACTTCTAATTTAAATAATATAAAAGAATTTAGTTATAAAACTAAATTCTTTTTTTGATTTTTTTATTATTTTATTAATATAAAAGTATAATATAATTTTTAATTATTTAAAATGAATAAAATAAAATTTATTTCTATATTTATAATAGTTTTTTTTAGTTTTTTAAAAATTACTAATGCTGCAATAGACTTTACTGTTTCCCCTATAAAATATGAAATTAATTCAAAAACATGAGAAACTATTACTAAAACAGCAACACTTTATAATAACTCAAATGAAACTTATTATATTACAACATGAGTATCAGACTTTGAAGCCTCATGAAATAATGGTAATCCTAGATTTGTTAGAAAAAGTGAATTAATTTATCCAGAACAAGAATTAGCAAGTTGGATTAATATTAATACATCAAATTTTATTATAAATTGATGAGAAAGTAAAGATATTGATTTTGAGATAAATATTCCAGAAAATGCTACTCCTTGATGACATTATTGAGCAATATTTTTTAAGAAATCAACATCAGTAACCTGAGCAGAAGTATGAATAAATGTTGATTATTGAATATTAATATTATTAAATATTGATTGAGAAATAATAGAAGAAGCAGAAATAGATGATATAATTATATCATCTCATTGACAATCAAGTAATAGAAAAAAAGATGATTGTCCGATATGAGATTTAACAAAAAGTTATTATGATTGAAAATGTATAGATGATTTAGTATTAAAATGACTGGATGAAAATATTGATACTACTATAAAACAAATTGAAGATTTAAGTGTATCTGATATAGAAAAAAATGATTTTAATATAAATTTTAATATATGATTTATTAATAAATGAAATACACATATAAAACCAAATTGAAAAATTACACTTATAGATGAAGACTGAAATAAAATTAAAGCTATATGAAAAAAAACAATAAAAAATAGTGATTGAATAATTATTTGAGAAAAAATAGTAGATTATTTACCTATAAATGACAATGATTCAAATGCATTACCTTATATAAAGAGAAATTATTTAGTAGATTGGAAATGATTTCCATATGAATCATATAATGAAAATGGAGAAAAAATAATTAAATACTGGTCTCCTGAAAATTACTATACAAGAAAAAATATAGAAGAAAGAACTTTTCTAATGCCATGGGAAAGAGTTGCTGAAAGAGTAAATATTAAAAAAATAAAAGCTATAATAGAACTTTGATATACAAAAAGAGAATGAGAAAATATAGAATTTAACTCTGCAAAAGAATTTGAAGTAAATTATAAAGAACAGTATATAGCATTAAATCCATATTTTTTTATAATTATATGAATAATATTACTTATTATTTTTCTACTATGGTTATTATTTAGAAAGAAAAAGAAAAAATGTGAAAAATGTAGTAAAAAAATAAATAAAGATATGAAAATCTGTCCTTATTGTTGAGCAAAACAAAAAACTATATCTAAAAAAAGTAAGAAAAGTTAATTAACTTTTCTTACTTTTTTATTGCATTGGATTTAATAATTTAGAAGGCCATTTTTGCCATATTCTCTCTATATATCAAAGATTTATCATCATAATATCAAGTAAATGATCATAGTTTCATCTTTGTGTTTGATCATATGTCTTTTTTTCATCTGCTTTAATTTGTAATTTATTTAACATCAAAATATTAAAAGCAACATCTGTAAAAATAAATATTTTTGTATCTACTAAATTTCAACAAGTACCATCTGTTTTACTATTAAAATATTTAATAGCTTCTTTATTTGGAACACTCCTATTTTCTTTTATATCTGATGAACAAGACATAGCTTTTTGTAATATTATATTAGAACATAATTCTTTGTATTTCTGTCTAAATTCTTCTGCTTTATCATTTACATCATTTATTCAATCTATATAATTTTTTGTAGCTCATATTCAAAAATATCTATTTTTTACTTTTTCTAGATTATCTAGATATTGATCCATTTGTTTATCTAATTTTTTAAATTCCATATCTAGTATTACTTGATACATAACTTTTGCATCATTTCAATTTGTACAAACAAAATCTTCAATACTTTTTTGTTTTCATGTTTCTTGAGCAGCTATACACTCATCTATTTGAGATCTATATTCACAAGTATTTCACTCAGCATTAACATAAAAATAAAAACTAAATAATCCAAATAATGTAATAAGTAAAAATTTATTTAATATATTCATATATTATTTTTTATTAAATATTTTTAAAGTTCAAACTAAAACTTTTCAAAAAAGCTTATATCATTTTTTTGCTATATTTTTTCATCATTTAACTACTTTTTTACTTTCATTTTTTATATTTTTTGTTATCTCTTTTCATTTATTTGTTCTAGATAAACCAACCATTGAGGTAACAGCTCAACCTATAATTAATCATGTAACAAGTTTATCTATCTTTTTAGCATGTTTATCTACTTCTTTTTTTCTAAAAAACACATTATTATTATTATTTAATTAAAATTCTATTTTATCTATTTTTATACTTTGAGATGAAAGTTGTATTTTTTGTATTGTTATAATTAATAAATTATTTTCTAAAGTTGCTTTAATAGAATCAAAATCTAAATTTTCTGGTAATATTATATCTCTAGAAAAATTTCACCAAAAACATTCTGAATTTCTAACTATTATTTCTTCTGAGTAGATTTCTGGTTTTTCTCTATATCATTTTATAGTTAAAACAGATTCATTTATAGATAAATCAATATCTTCTAAATCAATCCCTGCAATTGGAGCTAAAATAATTATTTCAAGTGGAGTTTCTAATATATCAACTGCAACTTGTCATACATTTTCATCTAATTCATCAATATTTTCTAATTCACAATCTAGATCTTTTATATCATCATCTTTTGTTACTCAAAAAATTTTAAACATATTTTATAAAAATATAAAAATAAATAATTACTTTAATTATAGTATTTTTTGAAAAAATTCAAGAAAAATGATATAATTTAAAAGTATATTAAATCTTTTAAAAATAATGAAAGAATACATAGATAAAATAAATTGATTTTTTACTAATTGAAAGTGAAAAATAAATTATAATATAAGTTTAAGCTCAAAAGACAAAATAAGTCTTTTGGAGCAATTATCAAATTTATTAAATTCTTGAATTCCACTTATGAATAGTTTTAAAATCATAATGTATCAAACAAAAGATAAAAAATTAAAAACTTTTTATCAAAATATAGTAAAAGATTTAAATAAATGAGATAGTTTAAAAGATATATTTAAAAAATATAAAAATATATTTAATATTTTTGATATATCTATAATAGAAATGTGAGAGCTTACATGAAAACTATGAGATTCAATAGAAACAATTAAAACAAAAGAAGAAAAATCAAAAGAACTAAAATCTAAAATCATTTGAGCATTAATTTATCCAATGGTAATAGTAACATTATCTATATGAATGATACTGGTGTTTATGATATACGTTATTCCAAAGATTACAGATATGTATAAAGATGCAAAAGTAAACCTACCAGCATTAACACAAACTGTTATAGATATTTCAGATTTTTTACAAAAAAATATAATAGCAATAGTTATATGAATAATTGTATTTATAGTAATGTTTATAATTTTTAAAAAACATCCAAAAACAAAAATATATTTTGATAGAGCTATATTACACTTACCTATTTTTTGACCATTGATACAGAAAAAAATACTAAGTTTATTTACATCAAGTTTATCTATATTATTAAGTAGTGGAGTAATAATAAATAAATCATTAGAAATAAGTTCTAGAGCATTAGATAATGATTATTATGAAAAAGATTTAAAAAATGTTATAAAAAATGTATCTATGTGAAAAACTCTTAGTTCATGTATGTGAATAGATGAAATACAAACATGAAAAGAAAATTTTTTATATCCTATTGAGCTTGCTTCTGTTGTAAAAATATGAGAAGAAACTTGAAAATTAGCACCTTTATTAAGAAAAATATCATTAAAATATACAAAACAAATAGATGAGCTTGTTAAATGAATGCAAACAGCAATTGAACCTATTGTTATAGTTATAGTATGATGAATAATTTGAACACTTATTATGGCTATAATGCTACCTTTCTTTAATATGGTAAATGTAATATAAAAAGACACTTAAAAGTGTCTTTTTATAAATCTAAATTTAATTTATCTAAGATTCTTTTCATATCATCTTTTAATTCAGCCTTAAAATTAATATCTTTTCAATAAAGTTTTAAGTCTAACTTCCATGCATGTAAAGCTTGTCTATATAATTGATATCTAGTAGCAATTTCTTTATTTACTCTAGAATTTCAATATATTTTATCTCATAAAATAGGATATCAAATACTAGATAAATGAACTCTTATTTGATGGGTTCTTCAAGTTTCTATTTTTACTTTAAGTAAAGTATATTTATTATCTATATATTCTAAAACTGTAGCATATGTTAATGCTAATTTAGGATTAACAGGATTAACTGTTGTCATCTTTAATCTATTATTTGGGTCTCTTCATATATATGATTCAATTTTTATTTCTCTATCCTTTAATTGTCATATAACAATTGCAAGATAATATTTATCTATTTGTCTATTTTTTATAATATCTGATAAATAATTCATCATAGTATCAGATTTAGCAATCATTATAGCTCATGAAGTATACTTATCCAACCTATGAACTATTCAAGGTCTATTTACTCAACCAATACTAGGAAGATTATTTTTACAATGATATAAAATTCAATTTACCAATGTATTTTTATTTCATCATTCTCATGGGACTGGATGAACATTAATTCAAGCATCTTTATTTAAAACAACTAATTCGTTATCTTCATAAATAATATCTAAATCCATTTTTTCTTCTAATACTTCTTGTAATTTTTCTACTTTTATTTCAATATTTATTTCATCCTTATTTTTTATTTTTAAATTCTTTGAAATATATTCTCAGTTAACTGATACTTGTCATCTATCAATCATTTTTTGAATATAACTTCTTGAAAAATCTCAAAAAAGAGCAGATAAATACATATCTACCCTTTTTTGTTTTTCTATTATAGCACAAAATTTATATATCATATACATTTAATTATAATCCTAATCAAGCCTTAATATCATCTATTTTTTCTTGGTTTTCTTGCTCTATTGATTTATTTTCTTGTTCTGACTTAAATAAATCTCATAATTCTAACCATTCTGCTTGTTGTTTTGCAACAAGTTTTTTAATATCATCTGGGTGTTCTTTAGCTAAATCTCTAAATTTAGTTCTTTCTTCTGTAAATACTTTTGTAAGTTCATCAATTTGAAATTGTGAAAGTGTAGGTATAGCATCTACTACTCTCTTTTTTTCCACAGTATTTAAAGATAAACTAAATTTTAGTAAATCTAAAAATTCTTCAACTTCAAAACTTACTTCATCAGAATGTCATTGTATTAATTTTAAAATAATAGAATCAACTTCTTGTTCAGTTATTTTGTTTTCTTTCATAATAATTTTGAAAATATTAAATTCTAGCTACATTATAATCATATTTCATATATATCAATATTAATTTTTAAAAAACTAAAATTGTCAATATTTAAAACTAAATGAATTATCTTAAAAATTCAAAAAATAAATCAATCAGAATTTTTATATACAATATTTACAAAAGAATATTGAAAAATAAAATGTAATAAAAAATTTAGTAAAAAAGAAAAATCTTTAGATTTATGATATATAGTAAATTTTGAAATATCAACTAAAGAAAATCAAAAAATACATAAAATAAAAAATATAAAAATATTATCTGATTTTTTTAGAGAAAATAAAAACTTTGTAGAAATAAATAGTTATCTAATAATATTATCAATAATATTAAAAAAAATCCCAGATTGAATAACTATAAATGAATTATTTGAATTATTAGAACTATTAAACTTGAAATCCAAAAATATAGATGAAATAAAATTAATACTATTTAGGCTAAAAGTTATTTCTATTTTATGAGAATTAAATGAAAATCATAAAAATAACATCATATCAAAAATACTTAAATTTATAAATAATAATAAAATAAATAAAGTTATTAAACTAACATGAATAAATGATAATATTAAAAAAGAATTAGAAATTATATAATTTCTAATTCTTTTTTAATAAATATTTAATATATCTTTATAATAATAAATTTACTATTTATTAATATCCAACATTTTCTCTAATTCTTTCCAGCATAGTTTTATCAACATCACTAATATGTTTAGGCATTAATGCCTCTATTTTTACAATTAAATTTCATTCTCTACTTGGTTCTTTCTTTCAAAATCATTTAACCCTAAACTTAGCTCATGGTTTTGTTCAAGCTGGAATCTTTAATTTAGCTGTATTACCATAAACACCTTTAACTTCTATTTTACATCAAAGTATTAAATCAAAAATAGGAACTTCATATGTTTTTTCAAAATCTAAATTTTCAGGCTCTTTTGATTTTTGCCTTGTTGTTCTTCTGTTAGAACTAAATCATCAAGCAGCTGCTCAAAATAAATCTTCCATATTAAAAGTTGCTCATCATCTACTTGAACTTCATCACATTCATCAAAATAAATCTTCAAATCATCAAAATCAAGCACTTGAATAAGTAGCTCATCATCAAAAAGGATTGGCTCATCATGCAGTTCAGGTAGCTCAAACAGAACCAAACATATCATATTGTTTTCTTTTTTGCTTATCACTTAATACATCATAAGAATTACTTATTTCTTTAAATTTAGCTTCTGCTGTTTTATCCCCTTTATTTCTATCAGGATGGTATTTCATAGCAAGTTTTCTATATGCTTTTTTAATTTCATCTTCACTTGCTCATCTTTTAACTCATAAAACTTCATATAAATTACTTGACATATTTTCTTTTTAAATTATAAATTAAACTAATTACACATTAATCCACTATTTTATGAAATATTTAGTAGTACTTATTATATCTTTAAGTTTATTTTTTTCAAGTATAACTAATAGTTTTGCTGAAGAATCATTTATAGATAATTTATTAAATATCAGCTATCAACCAGAAGAAATAAATTTAAATCTAACAGAAATTAAAAATATTACATATAAACAAGATAAATATAATACTTTATATAAAAAACTTAAAAAAGTTAACTATATACTTAAATCTGGAATTATAAAAAATTATAAAGATTGAAAATATGATTATTATAAAACAAATTGAATAATAAATAGCTATAATAATTTAATATTTTATATAAATGATTTTTTGTTATTACTTAAATTTAAAGAAGAAAATAATAATTACTGTGAAATAAATTCAGCATTATATAAAACTTCCCTAAATATAAGGTCAAACTATATTAAATTAAAAAATATAATAAGACTCTAAAAAAAAAAGAGTCTTTTTTATTGCATTAAAAAATAATAAATGGTATTATTAATAATAATTTTAATAATAAATTATTTAATATGAAAATAGTTATAAATATAAAAGATGAATATATTTGAAGTATAAAATATATTTTATTTTGATTATCATTTATATTATGAATATCATATGTATATTTTATAGTATGATGAGATATTACATCTCCAACAGATAAACTATATTTATTAATTGCATCTGTTTTTTGAATATATATGGCTGCAAATATGTGAGCAAATGATGTAGCAAATAATATGGGACCAGCAGTATGAAGTAAAGCACTGACTTTAACATCAGCTATTATATTAGCAGCTATAATGGAAGCCTCATGAGCAATACTAGCTTGATGAGATGTAGTAGATACAATAAAATCATGAATAATAAATCAAGAACTTATAAATGATAGTTTTATTTCTATTTCTATAATGTTAGCAACTCTCCTTTGAGCAGCAATATGGATAAATGTAGCAACTTATATAAAAGCTCCTGTTTCTGCAACTCATGCTATTATATGAGCATTGCTTTGAGCTTGAATCACAGCACAATGATTTTGAATTGTATACTGGGATAAAATGTGAATGATAGCACTTGCTTGGATTTTAGCAATATTAATGTGATGAATAATAGCAGTATTATTTCTAAAATCTATTCAAAAAAATATACTAGATCAAGAACAAAAATGAGAAGCTGCAAAGCATTGGGTTCCAATATATGTATGAATTATGTCTGCAATATTTTCAATATATTTACTTTTAAAATGATTTAAGCCTTTAATAAAAAGTAATGAAGTTTTACATAATTTAATTACTCCAGCTTCAGCAACTTTTACATGAATAATAATTTGAATAGTAGTATATATATTACTTATAGTTCATTATAAAAAACAGAAAAGTTCATTTTTTAAAGATAAAAATAAATTTGTAAATAAATTATTTAACTGACCACTTATTTTTGCTGTTGCACTTTTATCTTTTGCACATGGTTCAAATGATGTTGCAAATGCAATATGACCAATAGCATCAATATATGATACTATTAAAAACTGAGGACTTGCATGAAGTTGAGTAGAAATCCCTACTTGGATAATGCTTCTTTGAGCCTTTTCACTTGCATGATGATTAGCAGTATTTTGATGAAGATTGATTAAATCTGTATGAAGTGAAATTACAAAATTAAATCAAGTTAGAGCTTTTTGTGTAGCTTTATCTGCAGCAATAACAGTTATAATTGCATCAAAATTATGATTACCTGTTAGTTCAACTCAAATAGCAATATGAGCAATATTTTGAATATGATTATTTAGAGAATATAAAAAAAGATCTAGATGAAAAGATAAGGATTATATAGATAAATGAGAAATTAAAAAAATAATATTATCGTGGGTAGTAACTCTACCAGTAGCATGAATAATTTCTTCAATTACATATTTATACATAGTAAATGTAATGTGATAAAACTATATAATATATTTGATATAAAAAAAATAATATGATAATATAAATATATAAAAATAATTTAATAATTTTTAAAGATGAAATCTAACTACAATTCTAAGTTACAAAAATTTTCAACTCTTAGTTTAAGTGAATTAAATTCTAAAGCTAGTTATCTAAAAAGAATTGATAAAAAATATTTACTTAACTGGAAACAACTTTCTGAAATACTTGATGATTTTAAAAAAGATTTTCAAGTACTTGAAATCTGATGAAGAAAAATATTTTCATATGACAATGTTTATATGGATACCAGTGATTACAAGTTTTATAATCAACACCAAAATAGAGAAAAAAATAGAACAAAAGTTAGAACTAGATATTATGTAGATTCAAATATAGCATTCTTTGAATTTAAACAAAAAAAAGATTGAATTACTAGTAAATATAGATATGAATTTCCTTCTGAAGAACATGGTTTTATGACAAGAGGTAAAAAAAGATTTTTTGAATGAGTATGGCAAAGTAACTATGATTGAGAAAAAGCACCAAAAATAGCTCCTGCTATTAAAACAAATTACAAAAGAATTACACTAGTAAGTAAAAAAAGATGAGAAAGACTTACTATTGATTTTGATATAAAAACTCTAGATTTAAGATGAAAAAATACCAGAGAAGTAAATCTAAAAAATCTAGTTATTATAGAAAGTAAATCTCTTAGTAATAAATGAATCAGTTGTAAAATCATGAAAAAACATAATATTAATAGATCAAAAGAATGTAGTAAATATTCTCTTTGAGTAATTTATTCTTGACTTGCTAAAAAGTTTGATACATTTAAAGAAACAATAGAAAAAATAAAAAAAATTAGACTTGAAACTCTAAAAAATAGAGATAGAAAAACATCTAGATTTAAAATAAAAGAATTATCAAAAAATAAGGAATTAGTTAAATAAACTAATTCCTTATTTTAATATATAATCTCAATTTTGAATATCTGATATAACTTCTTTATTTTCAAAAGCTATAACTCTCTTTTTAAATCTATTTACTATATTTTCATCATGAGTTGCCATAATTACAGTTTTTCAATCAGAATTTATATCTAAAAATATATCCATTATTTCTTTTGCTGTTTCTGGATCTAAATTTCAAGTAGGTTCATCTCAAATAATTATTTGTGGATCATGAACTAATGCTCTAGCAATAGCTACCCTTTGTTTTTCACCTCAACTTAATTCATATATAAATTTTTCTTTTTTTATAAGAAGTCATACTTTTTCTAAAGCTTCAGGTACTTTTTTTCTAATAATTTCATCATTATATCAACATACCTCCATGGCAAAAGCTACATTTTCATAAACTTTTTTTGATTCAAGTAATTTGTAATCTTGAAAAATAACTCAAATATTTCTTCTATAATTTAATAAAGATTCTTCTGTTAAACTATTATATAAAGAAAGATTATTATCTAAAATAATATCTCAAACAGATGGTTTAAAATCACCTATTAATGATCTAATCAAACTAGTTTTTCAACTACCTGAATATCATATAAAAAATACAAACTCTCCAGGTTTTATCTCTAAATTAACATTTCTTAAAATTGTTTTATTTCAAAAAGAAAGAGTTATATTATCTATTTTCATATATTATTATTAATATTATTATTGGTTAGTTTAATAAATTAAAATTTTTTTGCAATAAAAAAAACTAAGTATAAAACTTAGTTTTTAAGCTAGATTCTTTACATCCATAATCATTTCTTTTTCTATTTCTTCCATAAATTTTATATATAATTTTGGTGTAATAATCTCTTTATTATATAAATCTTTAACAACTTTTTCTTCAAGTTTTAATAATGATTTATTTACAAGTCTAGATTCTATAGCATTTATAGTAGCTTTATGATTTGAAAAAATATTAATTCTTTTTTCATCAGCAGTTTTATTGAAACTTGAATACAATGAAATAAGTTCACTAAATACATTTTTATCAAATCAAAAATCTATTTCACTTAATCATTTTAATTCTTTTATAACTTTTCTAGTAATAATTACTCTTGCTCTATTTCTAATATAAGCATCTAAATCAGTAGATTTATTTTTATATATATTTACAAAAAATCTACTAAATACATCATAGTCATTTGTTTTTTTAGAAATTTTTCTAAGTTGAGAATCATCATGTTCAATTCTCTCCATTTGTTTTTCTATTTTTCTAAAAATATATTTAAAATTATGTTCATCTATTTCATTATAAAAAAATAAATCTTTTAGATATTGTTTTTCTATTCAAAGTGCATGTAAGGAAATAGCTCTTCTAATTAGTGATTTAGCTTCTTCTGGTTTTCATTTAAGTAATTCTTTCATTAAAACAATAGAATCATTTAATCTTTTTGTATATTTTCAAATCAAATCATCATATTCAATTTTCGTTAAATAAGCCTTTTTATAAGAATTATTTAACTTTTCTATTATTTTTAAATTTGCTAATATTTTACCTTCTTTATGCTCAAATTCTTCTAATTTATGTAGCTTATTTAAATGAAGTTTTTTCATTATAAAAGAAGTTATAGGAGCTTTAATTAATAAAGTAAACATAATACTTCATATAGTTAAAACTAAAAGAAAATCTTTTATAGAAAAATCATAAGTCCAACCTACTATTTTTTGAAATTCTATTAATTTATCATATCAAACATCTCAAACTCAAGGTATCATAAGTACCATCATAAGAGCTAATGCTCATCTCAAACTTCACCATGATAATAATATAGACCAACTATTTGGAATATGTTCTTCAAGTTTAAATTTATTTATAATAGTTATAGGAATATAAACTGATATTACTCTTGCTATTACTACAACAAATATTGTAATAAAAAGTGGAATTAAAAATTGAGAAAAATTTATATTTATAGTAGACAATATTAATCACATCAAAATAAATACAATTGAATTTGATATAAAAGCAAAAAATTCCCAAAATTTCTGCATATGTATTTCAACTCTAGGACTAATTTTATATCTACCATAATTTCAAATAACCATAGAAGCTATTACAGTTGCTATAACTCAAGAAATAGGTAAAAACTCAAATTTTTCACTAATTATTTCAGCTGATATAAAAGTAATATGAGCTAAAAGCATTGTTATAACTATTTCTGCTTCTTCATTATTTTTTATATATCCTATAGTTTTTGAAAATAAAAATCATATAGCTCATCAAAAAAGTATTCAACCAAATAACATTGAAATAAATTTTCAAATTCATTCAATATATGTAGTTCAAGTAACTACTCATCACTCCAATATAACAGCTAATATTACTAAAAATAAAGCTACAGCTGTACCATCATTAAATAAACTTTCTCATTCAAATAATATAGTAAGTCTTCTAGGAGCTCAAAGAGATTTAAAAATAGATAAAACTGCAACTGGATCTGTAGCAGATATAAGTGATCAAAATAATAAACATACCAAAAAAGGAACATCTAATCAAAAAAATGGAAAAAGTAAATATAAAACTCAAGCTATAAATCATGTAGAAATCAACAATCAAAAAATAGCAAGAGATGATATAGTTTTCCAGTTAGATAACATATGTCTATAATTTATATTATAGGCAGCTTCAAATAACAAAACTGGTAAAAATACAAAAAATAATATATCAGGAGTAAGTTTAAAATCATCAATAAATGAAAATAATGGTATATGTGAAATAGGAACAAGTACTAATCAAATTATTACTAATAATACTGTATAAGGGAAATTAATCTTTTTACTCCAAATATAAGCAAAAGAAGAAATAATTAATAATGCCAAAATAGACATAGTCTGAGACATAAAACCTAATTCATCCATAGTATAAATATATAAATTAAAAGTGATAAAAACTAAGCAAAAAAGCCTAGTTTTTAAATACCAAAAAAGTTTAAAAATAATTAAAAAATAATCAAGTTTAATTTGAATTAAACTTGATTATTTTTTTTTAAATTCTGCTTGTTTTTCAAGCATTTCTTTATGTTTTTTAGCTTTTTCTTCTTTCTTCTTTGCT
>CAZCCA010000005.1:0-17512 GCA_964497215.1 uncultured Candidatus Peribacteria bacterium
AAAAAACTTATGCTCATATTATAATGATAGCAACTAAACCTGATATAATAAAACAAGCACCTTTATATTTAGAACTAAAAAATAAGGGGGAATTAGTTATATTAGTTCATACATGACAACATTATGATTATAATTTAAGTAAATGAGTATTAGCTGAATTTCAGATGGATGTAGATGTAAATCTTAATATATATTGAGATATACATAAAAAATATTCATTAATAGTTGAAAGATTATGAGATTTTCTTGTAAGCATTTATGATGATTATAAAAAAATACCAATCCCTTATGTTCATTGAGATACAATGACTGCAACAACTGCTGATAAAGCTGCATTTTTAAATAAATTTGCAGTTGTTCATGTAGAAGCATGAATTAGAACATTTACTCCATCAAAAAGTTTTTATTATGATCTTTTTGAAAATTTTGAAAAATGAAATTTTAATTGGGATAAATATTATAAATCTTTACAAAATTTTGATATTTATGAAAGGGGAAGTATTGAACCATATCCTGAACAATTTGATACAAGAGCAATAGAATGATCAACTTGATTTTTTGCAGCTCCTGTTAAATTATATAAAAAAACACTTATTGATGAATGATTTCCAAAAGAACATATAAAAGTTGTAGGGAATACAATTGCTGATGCAATAGAAATATCAAAACAAAAAATAAATAAATCAACTGCTTTTAAAAAATTTCCAAATATGAAATGAAAACCTTTTATATTTATAACAATTCATAGAAGAGAAAATACTGGGAAAAAGGAAAGATTTTTAGTAATATATAATGCTATTAAAAAACTTATAGAAGACTGAGTTTATGTATGTTTTTTATGATTATATGCATCAGAATTTGCAATAGATAATTATGGTCTAAGAAAAGATATAGAAAAATTGAAAATAAAATATAAAAAAAATTTTGCATATTGACCAGCATTAGCACATCATACTGAAGTTATTGATATGATAAGTAAAGCATGAGCAGTAGTAACTGATTCTTGAAGCATGCAAGAAGAAGCAAATATAGTATGAGTTCCTTGTGTAACAATAAGATTTGGATCAGATAGAACAGAAACAATACTAGATTGAACAAATATTATTGCTCCACCCATTAATTCAAAACTAATAGCTGAAATAGTTAAATGAGCTATAGGTAACAAAAAAATGATTAAAAAAGAACACCTTTACTGAAAAGACGTTTCTGGGAAAATTGTAGACGAAGTATTAAAAATGTTAAAAAAAGATGGTAAATTATTTAAATTTGATGATGAGAGATTAGAATTAGGTAAATTCTTTGATTGGAAAATATAATAAAATATTACTATTTAAAATAGTAATATTTTATTTTATATAAATATTTTTAAAATTTTCTAATTTTTCAATTGCTATTTTATATGTTTCAAGTTTATTATCAATATTTGTATTTTCTTGATTTATTCAAGTTCAAGATAAATTAATTTTATTAGTATAATTAGATAATTTTATTTTAATTTTTCTTATAGTTTTTTCTAAAACTTTAACTTTTGATTCATTACTAAGAAACTTAAATCAATCATTATTCTTTAAATTATTAATTTTTTGTTCAAGTCTTGTATCAATAATATTTTTAATACTTTTATTGATATAATCTTTATGTTTTTTAATCTCTGATTCTATTCTAGAAACTTTATTATCTAAAATATCTTTTTTTACCTCAATATCAACAGAAATAATATTTTTCTTTTTAAATAACTCTGCATCTCTTTTTATATATTCTAAATATTCTTTTTTATGATTTATATTTATAAAAGGAATTAATCAATTATAAAAAAATCTTTTATTTTCTAATAATTTTTTCCTTGTGTTTTTAATATCTAATCACTTTTTTGCTTCTAATAATAATTTTTCATTTAATTCTTTTTCATTTTTATTATAATTTATAACTAACTCTTTAATTTTATTAAATTCAAATCTAGATATATTTTTTCTTAAAAAAGTCTTTAACTTTAAGTCTGTGTTTAATTCACTAAAATCATTTTCAATTTTATTTTTCTCATTATCCAAAATTTTTATACTATTATTTAATTCTTTAATTGTCTTACCAGTTCATAAAATACTTAATTCTCAAGCATAAGAATTAGTACTAAAAAATAACAATAAAGTTATAACAAATAATATATTAAATATTTTTTTTACCATAATTATATAAAAATTAGGGAAGTTAAGAATTATTTTTTTGGCTTTAACCTTTTTTCCCCTAATTTGTAATTATATTTTAATAGTTAATATATAATTACAAATTTCTAATGTGAATTTTATGTGAAGTTAAAAATATATTTTAAAACTAAATCACTTTCATTTATCAGACTTAATTTCAAATTTCCATCAGTGTGAATAAATAATCTTAGAGATAATACTTAGTCATACTCATATTCATCTAGATTCTACATCTCATGTTTTTTCAATATTTCATTGATAAAACTTTTCTGTTAAAAAAGGTACTTCAGAAGATTTTATTCAAATTCAATCATCACTAAAATCAATATATTTTTTAGTAATATTTATTTTTAAAATACTATTTTTTCATGCATATTTTAAAAAATTTCAAATTAAATTATGTACTATTTGAGTAAAAAGATTTACATCTATTTCTTTCGAAATCATAGTTTCTCATGTAACTTTAATTCTTTGCTTATTTTCTTTTAATCTTTTTTTATGAGTTTCAACTAATTTTTTTACTAAATCTGGTATATTTTTTTCTTCTAATATAAGTGAAATTTTTTTTCTATCACTTTTTTCATAATCCATTATTTTATTTACAAGTGAAATCAACCTTTTCATCTCATCTGTAATAGAATTTAGATTCTTCTGATCCAACTTTATTACTCAATCAGATATTCATTCCAAATAACATTGAATAGAAGTAATAGGAGTTTTTAATTCATGTGAAATATCTGCAAGTAATCTAGATCTAATTTTATCCTGCATATTAATTTTTTGATTTAATTTATTAATAGCAGTAATAAGTAATCATATTTCATCTTTTTTATTATAATATTCTATTTCAGCTTCTTTTTTTTCTCATAATACAATATCTTTTGTATCCAATGCATTTTTTATATTTGCAGTTGCTTGTTTTATTGGTAATATAGTTTTCCTAATAAAAATCAAAAGTGCAAAGATAATTATTCATATAGCCAAAATATTTGTTAAAAGCATAGATAGTGCAATTTTTTTTACAAACTTTGATTCAAGAGAATTTTTATCTCTAAGTGCTTCTAATACTTTTCAAAAATTATTTGTTGGAATTATTTCTTCAATATATTTTGGAGAAATTCAACTTTTAACTAAATAATTTATAACTATATCTATATTTTTTTGTTTTGTAAGTGGAATTTTTCAATTATTATCTTCTAATAATTCAAAAAATTCAATTTCAGTATCTGTAAATATACTATCAATATCATCAATAGTTTGTTTTTTTATAACTTCATTTATATATTCAATTGTAACATTATCTCTTGATTTTAGTTTCTCATAAAAATATTTATTTAAATAAGAAGAATAAAAAACATAAAAAGCAACAACATTAATAGTTGCTATAAAAATAATACTTACAAGTAATGAAATTATAAATTTTCTAGATAAAGACATATTTTTTATTATTTATTAATTCTATATCATTCTCATCTTACAGTTAAAATGATATCTTTATTTCATATTTTTCTTCTGATATTTTTTATATGAGTATCAATTGTTCTATCATAAACATATTTATCATATCAAATTATTTCTTTCATAATTGTATCTCTTGTTACAATTCATCATTTAGCTTCAAATATTTTTCTTAAAATTTCAAACTCACTAGTTGTAAGTCAAATATCATTTCAATTAACTTCAGCAATTTTTTTATCCAAATTTAATACAACTCAATTATAAGAAATAATATTTAAATTTTCTTCTGAATCTGTAGTTCTTCTTAAAATAGTATTAATTCTAGCTAATAATTCCCTTGGTGAAAAGGGCTTAGCAACATAATCATCAGCTCAAATTTCTAATCATTTAATTCTATCTAACTCACTTCATCTAGCTGTAAGCATAACAATAGGTACTTGAGAATTTTTTCTAACTTCCTTTGTTATTTCAATTCAATCTTTTCAAGGTAAATTTATATCTAAAATAATTAAATCTGGATTAATTAAACTAATTTTCTTTACTGCTTGACTTCATTCATCATGTAATTCTATCTTATGATTAGAATTTTCTAAATATAGCTTAAGTGAAGCTGAAATTCATTTATCATCTTCTATTATTAATATTTTCTTCATAGTATTTTTTAGTTATATTAAGCCAATTTTACAAAAAAATATTTTTTTTTCAAATTAAATTTGCATTTTAATAAAAAATTTATAAAATTCCCTCCGTAAAAACGTTCTTTATTATTTAATAAATTAATTATGGCTTTTTGACCAAAGAAAAAACACTCTAAATCAAGATCTAAAACTAGAACTTCTAACTGGATTAAATTAACAGCTAGAAAACTTAAAGAAAGAGTTATGTTAAATAAAGATGCTACAGGTTTAGCTCACTTTATGACAGAAGATGGAACATATAATGGTAGAACTGTTATTGCTCCAAAAACTAAAAAAACTAACACAACTAGAATATAGTCTTTTTTCTAAAAATAACATAGAATATATTCTATGTTATTTTTTGTACACTAAAATACTGTTTTGTTAACAGTAATAATCTATTTTCTATTTAAAATAGAAATATATATTAATAAATTAAAATGACAAATACAGTAAAAGAAAATAATAATTTAATTGAAAAAACTAATATAAAAGTTTCAAACCGTAAAAAAACAAGAAAATTATTATTTCAAGAATTATATTCAAAGTCTGTAAATAAACTGAATACAAAACAATTTAGAGAATCATTTTTTAATAATATACATAGTTTCAATATAGATGAAAATTATTTAAATAGTATGCATAATGTAATTTCAGATAATGAGAAATTTTTTATACATATATTTAAATTATTTGCACCTAAGTTTAATATAGAAAAAATGAGTTTATTAAATATATTACCAATATATATATGACTAGCAGAAATGTTCTTTTTAGATGAAGAAATTCCAGCTAAAGTTTCTATAAATGAAGCTGTAGAAATAGCAAAAGTCTATTGAGATGATTCAGCTAAAAAAATAGTAAATTGAGTTTTAAATAAAGTTTATAAAAATTTTGATAATTTAAATAAAATAAAAAATAATGATTATAGTAATATTAATCAATCATGTTTAAGTAAAAACACCTAAATTAATTTAGGTGTTTTTACTTTACTTTTTCATTAAAAAAAATAATATAAACATACTAAAATAAAAAGTTTAAAGCTAAAAATAAAATTCTTAGTTTTAATTTTTTTATTTTAAATATATATTTAAAATAATTTAAATGATACTAAGACAAAAAGCAATAGAAAATCCTGCCCAAATAGAGAAGTTAGAAAGATTATTAAAAAAACTAGATATAAAATATAATAACATATCTCATTATATATTAGCTTTTATTCATAGGTCAATAGTTAATGAAAAACCTGATTATGTACCAGAACATAATGAAAGGCTAGAATTTTTATGAGATGCAGTATTAGAATTAGTTATTACTGATAATCTTTTCAGAAATTATCCAAAAAAAACTGAATGAGAGTTAACAGATATAAGAAGTGCATTAGTTAGATGAACAAATTTATCAAAAATTGCAAGAAAACTAAATTTTGCAGAATATTTAATAATGTGAAAGTGAGAAGAAAAAACATGATGAAGAGATAATGATTATTTACTTGCAAATGTAGTTGAAGCAATGCTTTGAGCAATTTATATAGACTTATGATTACAAGTAGCAAGAGACTTTATTGATACACATATTTATCCAAGTATAACAAACATATTAGAAAAAAATCTAACAAAAGACTATAAAACAACAATCCAAGAATATGCACAAGCTGAATATGAAATAACACCTAATTATAAAGTATTACATGAGTCTTGATTAGATCATGATAAAACATTTGAAGTATGAGTATATTTAAATGAAAAACTTGTGTGAAAATGAGTATGAACAAGTAAAAAGAAAGCACAAGAAAAAGCAGCAGAAAATTGATTTAATAATATAAAAAAATAAAAATGACTATTCTACTAACTATAATAATTTTTTTAGAATTATTATCATATATAATAATAATTGATGTAATTTTATCTTGGTTAACATTATTTTGATTAAAAGTTAGACCAAAATTTATTGCAGATATAATTGATCCAATTTATTCTAAAATTAAAAAAATATTACCAACTACATTATGACCAGTTGATTTTACACCTATTGTTGTAATTATATTAATCATGTTTATAAAGTGATCTTTATATATTGCATTCCCACAATTATTAGTTGAAATAAATAACCTAGTAAATTAAAATGAAAAAAAACGTAGATTATAAGCTATTTTTTACAGTATTGCTTCTAATAATATTTTGAATGATAATGATTTCATCAGTATCAGTTTATTCATCATTTAGAGTTACAAATATAATGGCAAATAATTGATACATAGAAAATGCATATAATTATTTTTATGTACTTAGAAATATATGACATGTTATTATATCATTAATATTATTATGAATAGTTGTAAAAATAAAATATTCTACTTTTGAAAAATACTCAAAATATATTTTTTGAATTGCAGTAATACTTCTTTTGATAGTATTAATAATATGAGCAACATATAAATGAGCTAAATGATGGATAAATATTCCATGAATACCATTCAATATTCAACCTACTGAATTTCTAAAAATATCACTTATATTATTTTTTGCATCATTTTTAAAACAATATAAATGATATTTAGAAAATTTTAAAAAATGATATTTACCATTTATGTGATATCTATCATTAATAGTATTATTAGTAGCATTACAACCAGATTTTTGAACTATTATGGTTATTGTACCTGTAACTATAATCATGTATTTTTATGCATGAATAAATATTAAACATTTAGCTTCAACAATAGTAGTATGAATACTTTTAATCTTATCAGTATATACTGCATGAGATTATGATAAAGAAACTTGAAAAAACCTAAATACACTATGATATATAACTAATAGGATTGATAACTTTTTAACAAATAACAAAGATGCAATAAATAATAAAACCATTAATTATCAAACTGAACAAGCATTAATAGCAATTTGAAGCTGATGATTTAGTTGATTATGATTTGGTTCTTCTATACAAAAATTTTGATATTTACCAGAAGTACAATGAGATTTTATTTTTTCTGTTATAATAGAAGAATTATGATTTATATGATGAATAATCTTAATATGAATGTATTTATTTATATGATATAGATGATTTTATATAGCAAGTAGAGTTAAAGATTTATTTGCAAAATATACTGCAGTTTGAATATCTTCCCGGATACTAATTCAAGCATTTATAAATATATGAGTAAATCTAAATATTATTCCATTAACATGAATTACTTTACCATTTATTAGTTATGGTTGATCATCATTATTATCACTTGTCCTTTGATTAGCAATACTATTAAATATATCTAGAGATATAAATTCAAATTTATGATATTCTAGATTAAATAGAAGAAAAATTATGTTTTAATTAAACTAAAATGACTTTAACTCCTGCAATGGCTCAATATTATGAATTAAAAGAACAATACAAAGATTGTATTCTCTTTTTTAGAATGTGAGATTTTTATGAAATGTTTGATGATGATGCATATATTGCAAACAAAATATTGTGAATAGCTGTAACAAGTAGGAATAAAAATGCTGAGAAAGCAACCCCTCTTGCTTGAATTCCATTTCATGCAAAGGAAAAATATTTACCATTATTAATAAATGCATGATATAA
The DNA here is from genome assembly GCA_964497215.1 of uncultured Candidatus Peribacteria bacterium. Lineage (GTDB taxonomy): Bacteria > Patescibacteriota > Gracilibacteria > BD1-5 > UBA6164 > UBA6164. The sequence continues at coordinate 7,931 of CAZCCA010000005.1, forward strand.
AGTAGCTTTTGCAGAACAAGTATCAGATCCAAAATTAAAATGAATAGTTAAAAGAGAAATAACTAGAGTTGTAACACCTTCAACTATAAATTTAGAATGAGAAAATTACGAATCTAATGATTCAAATAACTATATAATATCAATTGTTGAACAAGATTGATTTTACTGAATAAGTTTATTAGATTTTAATACAAACAAATGGACAACATGAGAATTTAATAATTTTGATAATATGAAATCAGAATTATATAAAATTTCTCCAAAAGAAGTAATACTAGAAAAAAAACTATTTAATAATACCAAGATAAAAGAAATACTAGAGAAAAAATATTCTCTAAATATATATTATTTTGAAGCAAAACAAAAATCAGAAAAAAAATTACTAAATCATTTTTGAGTAAAAAACTTAGATTCATTTTGAATAGGAGATAAAAATCTTTCAAAAATTTCATCATCTCTATTATTAGAATACATAGAAACAAATCAAAATACAGAATTAAAATTTCTAAATAAAATTTCATATATAAATTTTAATTCATATATGGATTTAGATGAATCAACAATTAAAAACCTTGATTTAATATATAATTTTTCTACAAAATCATCTACTATCTGAACATTATTTTGAGTTTTAAATAAAACAAAAACTCCTATGGGAAACTCTTTTTTAAGAGAACAAATAATTAAACCATTAAATAATTTAGATGAAATAAAAAAAAGACAGGATTTTATAGAAGAATTTATAAAAAATAAAATTTTACTTGATAAAGTAAGAAAAAAACTTGAATGAGTATCAAATATAAATTCTATACTAAATAGATTAGCATTAAATAGAGCTAATCCTAGGGATTTATTAAATCTAAAAAAATCTTTACAATCAATTCTCTCAGTATTTGAAATAATTCAAAAAGAGGGAAGTGAAAAACTAAAACAAATAATAAACTAATTATGCTATATTTATTTACATGAAATACAGATTATCTAGTTAAACAAAAAGTATCAGATTGGAAAAATAAGTTTATTTCAAAATTTTGAGAATTCAACTTGATTCATATTAAAGATATTGAAAATACAGATAATAATTTTTTAGCAGAAAATATAAATTCTACTAGTTTTTTAGGTGAAAAAAAATTAATAGTAATAGATTTAAATGAAAAACTAAATGAAGATAAACAAAATTTTTTATTAAAAATACTAAAAAATATACCAGATACTAATATAGTCTTATTTAATAGCATAAATTCTGATAAAAGAAGTAAAATATACAAATATTTAAAAGAAAATGCTAATATAAAGGAATTTAATACAAAAAATGATTCTGATATATATTCAATTATTAAAAATAAATATTCAAATACAATAAGTACAGATTGAATTAATACTATAATTAAATACAAATCTGGAAATCTAAATAAAATAATATCTGAAATAGATAAATTATTAATAAATTATGAAAAAATTGATAAGGAAATTATAGAAAAACATATAACTCCTGAGTTAGAAGAAAGTATTTTTCAAATAATAGATGAGATACTTAATAAAAATACTAATACTGCATTGAAAAAAATAGATATTATATTAAATGATACAAATATATATTCTTTTTATAACAATCTGCTTGCAAATCTTAGAACATCAATATATATATATAAACTGAAAAAACTAAATAAATCATCAAATGAAATAATTTCAATTTTAAACTTAGGAAACAGATGATTTTTAATAAATAAAAAATATAAACTAAATTTAAATGAACTTAAAAATATTTATATAAACCTAATACATATAGATAAAAAAATGAAATCGTGAAAATTAAATTGAACAGAAGAAAAAGATTTTAAATTTGAATTAGAAAAAATACTAATAAAAGGCTAGATTATTCTAGCCTTTTATAGTTTCAACAGGTCAAACAAATTTTAATTTTAAAAATTTTTTATTAATCAAATAAAATAAAACTCATCCAATAGCTCAAAACAAATGCCCAAGTAAACTTATTCATGGAACAAATCCAATTCAGATATTTATTAAAAGAGCTGTGATTCATCATTTATACTCAGGATTATTTTTTGATTTTAATTCAAGTGTATAATAAGAAATCAAAGCCATACAAAATCAACTTATTCATACGTTATTTCAAGTAGAAAAAATTGATAATAAAAATCAATTGAAAAATAATATAAAAATAAAAAATAATATAAATTTCTTTTTTCAAATAATCACTTCAAGTATATTTCAAAATAAATATAAAAATAATGCATTAGCTAAAAAATGAAGTAATCAAGCATGTAAAAAAGTTCAAGTAAAAAATTGGATCAAATAAATAGAATATATTCATTGATCTAAAAAATTATTATTAATTCATAAAATATAAATAGAAGGATAAAAATAAGCTATTAATGTAAAAATAGCAGAAATTAGTATCAAAATATTTGAAATAGTAAATCTAAATTGCATTTTTTATTCTATTAATTATAAAAATTTCACTTACTTGATTATTAATTTAATTATTGTATAATTTATTTATACATCTATTGACTTTTAATATATTTTTATTTTAATAAACTTTTCTTTATAAATAGGGAAAAGTTATTTTTTATTTAGAAAAATATATTATAAAATATTTTATCTATTTGACAAGTTTTGTAATCTATGTTGTAATATATGTACAGAAAATAATTTAAATATACAAAACTTTAAAAGTCAAGATATATATAAAAAGGTAACTGCAATACTATTAACTAAATTATATATATAAAAATGATTTTTAAAACAAATTATTTCAAAAATAAAGATATTATGAAAACTACTAGAAACAAAAATATGTTTTTAATAGCATTCATTATAACTGCAACATTATTTGCAACAATGAATCCTTTAAAAACTAATGCCTCGAGCAATAAAGTTATATATCCTTTAAAACAGGTATCAAAACTTAATTGTAGATTTATAGAATTTGATAAATTATCATCAAATTGTAAACAAGATTTACCAATCTTAAATACAAAAGATTATAAGAAATATGCTACATTAAATTGATGATATAATGATTTTACTAGATTTTATACAGTACTTTGGGCATCAAGTTATAAATATGGTTGGGATGTATGAAATGGATGACATATATGAGTTGATATAGCTACATCAAAATGAACTCCTGTTTATACTATTGCTGATTGAACAGTAATAAAATCAAAAAAAGGTATTATGGAATGAAATTTAATTTCAATTAAACATAATATAAATTGAAGATATATTGTTTCAAATTATCTACATTTAAGTAAAAGATTAGTAAAAGTTTGAGATAAAATAAAAGTATGAACAAAAATCTGAGAAGTTGGTTCTACTTGAAACTCTACTTGAAATCATCTACATTTACAAATTGATTTAAAAACACCATTTCACCCTTATTACTATGATTATAATAAATGTCCATTTAGTTATTATAAAATAAGTGAAAATTGATTATGTTTTGATGAATTATCTAAAAATACTATTGATCCATTATTGTTTTTAGAAACAAAATGAGCAGTTTTAAACAACATACAAACCACTACTTATACAAAAACAAATTCAAATAGTGAAGATTTAAGTATTTTTGATAGAACAGTATATATTTGATATTCAAAAAATGATATTAAAAAAGTTCAAGAAATATTTAAAAAAATCTGAGCTTATAACTGACCAATATCGTGAGATTATAAAGATATAGAAAAATCAGTAATAGCTTATCAAATTAAAAACAAGTTAATAAGTAATAAAAATACTTATTGAGCAGGTCGGTTTGGACCAAAAACTAGATATACTGTAAAAAAAGAATATTTAAAACTTGATTCAAAAATAAAAAATAAAACAGAAATAACTAAAGTAAAGACAACTAAAAAAATTCAAAAAATCTCTAGAAAGAATTTATTATCAAGAGAAGAAATTGAAAAAAGAGAAGTTAATAATTTTCTTAAAAAATATAAAATTGAATTAAATTTTGTAAATAAAACAGCAAATATAAAAAAATGAACTACTGAAATACTTAAGTTAAAAGTAACAGATAAAAAAGGTAAATTATTTAAATGAAATATGCCTTGAAGTATGACATTTGTAGTAAATTCTGAAAAAGTAAGTATTTTTCCAACAAAATTATTCTATTTTAAAGATGGGAAAAGAGATATTTATCTAAAAGGTATAAATGAGTGATCTACAAATTTATATATAAAAGTTGGTAATGTTATTATAAAAACAATTCCAATAAAAGTATATGATTCTAAAAAAACTATATATGCAGATAGTGCAAAAATATTATCACCAAAATCTATAGTTTTATGAGAACAAAAAACTTGAGTAATACTATTTAAAAGTAGTGATTGAAAAAATCTAATAAATATTCCTTTTTGATCAACATTTAATATAAAAGCTTCAAATGATAATAAAATATGTATTAAAAAATGAAGTTTAAAAAATGTAAGAAATATTTACAAAGCTAAATGTAAGCCTGAAGAATTTAAAAATGAATTTAATTTTAAATATGATGATACAGTAGGTTGATTGCTAATATACAATTTTAAAGCTACAGATAAAAATTTTAAAATTACTGTTAAAAATAACTATAAAAACAAAATATTAAATCAAAAAAATATTGTAGTTAATAATCCTAAATGATTAAAAAATACTTATGTATATTCTTATGATATAATCGATTTATTAAAAAAATGAATAGTAGATTGAGTTAAACAATGATATTTTCTAGAAGAAAGATTTTTAACTGAAAAAGATGCTTTAATATGGATTAGAAATGCTTTATTAAACATAAAAAATAATTCATATGATAGAGATATTACAAATAAAATAAATCAAAATCTATCAAAAATAGAAAAATCAATACAAAAATCAAATAATACAAAAACAATTACTAGAAAACATTATCTATATTTAACATATGAATATTTAATTATAAATAAAAAAAATTTAAATTTAGTAAACTATAGAGATATAGATGAAACAACTAGTAAAAAATTATCAAATATATTTGATTCTCAAATAACCTGGAAAGATAAGTTTGGTAAAAATTATTTCAGACCAAATGAAAAAATAAAAAGGTGAGAATGAGTGTATTTCCTAGCAAGATCACTTGATAAAATATATAAAAACTATTTAGCATTAAAATAAAAAAAATATGAAAAATCAAAAAAAATATAAAGAAATTGCATGAACAAATTTCAAAAAACAAGATATTTATTCAATTATAAAAGAATATTCATTTAATAAAAAATTAATTGAAATATTAGGATAATAAAAACAAAAAGGAGACTTTAATTAATAATTATAATATTATGGAAACAATAAAAAATTATGAAAATCTACAAAAAGTAGAAGAAAATCAAAAAATAAATAAAAATACTGAACAATATAAAAATTCAGTTTCAAATACATTAAATTATAATGCAACTAAAGAGTTAGTAGAAATATTTTGATTAAATAAAGAACAAATATCAAAATTAACTAACAACGAGACAGGAAGACTATCAAATGAAAATGAAGTCAATTCTATGGAAGCACAACTAGCAAAGATGTTTTGAAAATATGATGAAATGATAGAGTTATCAAATCAACCTATATCACTAGCATCAGTAATGCATGAATATGATGAATATGAAAAAAGAGTTGCAGCATAAATTATAAATAAAAATTGCAAAAATTATTTATAAACATAATACTTTTACATTTGAAATAATTATCCCTCTACTTTTAGAGGGATTTTTAATTGATTATTTTAAAAAAGTAAATATATTAGATATAGAATTAATAGCTAATAATAGAGTAAACGTGTCTCCAAGAAAAAAGACTACTAAAAAAAATACAATTTTTTTTACACCTGAAATAAATAAATATATAGCAATAAGTATATTTATATTTTTTTGAGTATTAGCAATAATAACAGATACAAAAGCAACTTTTGGTTATTATATTTATCAAACATTAGATATTTTATTCTGAGAATACTATAAATTAATTTTTTCACCTGTATTACTTTTATTATCATTCTTTTTAATAAAAGACAAAGATTTAGAATTTAATACCTATAGATTAGTTTGATTATTAATCTATTTTTCATCAATCACTACATTAATTTGATTTCTTTATACAGATTATCCTTATACTGCATACTTTAATATGTATGACACTACAGCAAACCTTCTATGAAGATGAGCTACTGGTTTTTCATTTTTATTATTATTTATAAGTTCATTAGTAATATTATTTAGATTTAACCCAATTAAATTTGTTCAAAATATAATAGAAAAAATATCAGAAAGTAATTCTCTAAAATTAAAAAATAAAAAAACTACTAATACAAAACAAAATATACAATCAGAAAAAAAAGAAGTAAAAATACTTAAAAAACAAAGAGAATTAGATGAAATGATGCAAAAATTACAAGAAGAAAAAAAACAACTATCAAAAGCAAAACAAAACAAACAACTAAATCTAAATGATGCTCCAAAAAAAATCAAAGTAGAAAAAAAGAAACCATGAGTTATATGATGACTTTTCAATAAAAAAAATAATAAAAAAGATGAAATATCTATAAAAAGAAATCCTGAATTTAAAAATTGGCAATTTCCTAGTATTGAATTATTAAGTAATATTTGATGAGAAATAAAATATGATGAAAATGAAATCAGGAGACAAGAAATAGAAATACAAGAAAAATTATTACAATTTAAAATCGAAGTAGAAATGCTTTGATATCAAGTGTGACCAACTGTTATACAATTTAGATTGAAACCAAAAGCATGAGTAGCATTAAAGAAAATTATTAATCTACAAAATGATTTAACACTAGCTCTACATGCTAAATCAATTAGAATACAGGCACCAATACCTTGATTATGAGTAGTATGAATAGAAGTACCAAATAGTAATAGACAAGCTGTTTGATTAAAAGAAGTTATATCATCAAAAGAATTTAATTCAAAAAAAGTAGAAATACCTATAGCTTTATGAAAAGATGTAAGTTGAAGAATTATTGTCTGAGATTTAGCAAAAATGCCTCATTTACTTGTTGCATGACAAACTGGTTCTTGAAAATCTGTATGAATGAACTGATTTCTAATATCAATGCTTTATAAATTTTCTCCAAGTGAATTAAAGATGATTATGGTTGATCCAAAAAGAGTAGAACTTTCAATTTACAATTGAATTCCTCACTTATTAACTCCAGTAATCACAAATCCAGATAAAGCATTAAATGCATTAAAATGGTGTGTTGCAGAAATGCTTAGAAGATATGAACTAGCTACTCAAGTTGCAGCAAGAAATCTAAAAGAATATAATGCAAAAGTTGAAAAAGATAAAAAACTACCATATATAGTAATGGTAGTTGATGAACTTGCAGATTTAATGATGAGTTGAAATAAAAAAGAAGTTGAACAATCAATTGCAAGAATAGCTCAAATGGCAAGAGCTGTATGAATACATTTAATTATAGCTACACAAAGACCTTCTGTTGATGTTATAACATGATTAATTAAAGCAAATATTCCATCTAGAATATGATTTACTGTAGCATCACAAATCGATAGTCAAACTGTTATTGGTAAAAAATGAGCAGAAAACTTACTTTGAAAGTGAGATATGCTTTATTATCCAACATGAACTATGTCTCCAGAAAGAGTACAATGAGTATTAGTTGAAACTGATGAAGTTGAAGCTGTAGTAAATAAATTAAAACTAACTGTAGATCCTGATATGATTAATAATCTTCAAATTCCAGAAATAGTAAACTGAAAATCAAAATTGGAATGAAGTATTATGGAAAACTACAAATGAGATCAGGATGAAGACCCAGAAATAATAGAAAAAGCCATCAAGGTAGTAAAAGAAGCAAGAAAGGGAAGTACATCACTAGTACAAAGAAAGCTATGATTATGATATGCTAGAGCAGCAAAAATTCTTGATATTCTTGAAGAATTATGAGTTGTTTGACCTAGCAATTGAAGTAAACCTAGAGAAGTTTATGTTGATTAAAAAAACTTAGATATTTTAAAATATCTAAGTTTTTATTTTTTTTATTTTATCTTTCATAAAATCTCATAATTTTCATGTATCTATTTCAACTGCAGCATTTTTTCTAATTAAACTAAAATCTTCTGGTTTATTTTCCATATTAATCCATACTTCATAACCTCAACCATGTGCTGAATCAACTTCTTTTACATTATTTATATCAAAATTAACATTATCTGTAAAAGTAGTATTAGCTTTTTTAGTTCAATGATTTATATTTGATTTATATATTTTTTCTACTTTAGTCTTTTTTATTCAACTTGGAGACACTATTTCTATTTCATCTCATAATTTAAAAATATTTTTTACTTCAACTCTTACAAGTTTATTTTTTTCATCATATTCCCTAAGTATTCATAAAAAAGATTTAGTACCAAAACTACCATTTCTTTCATAAAATTGAGCATTAGCATTAGTATTTCATGCTAAAAAACCTGGAATATATCATCTATTTGCAATTCAAAATAATTCTTCAGAAAGTTTAAGTGAATCATATTTTTCTCAAGCTTCAACTTTATCTATTGCTTCTCTATATGCAAGTCATACAGAAGCTAAATAATTTACAGTTTTATTTCTTCATTCTACCTTAAAACTAATAATTCAAGCATCAGCTAATTCTTCAATATAATCAATAGCACATAAATCTCTTGAATTCATCAAATATGTACCATATTGATCTTCATCTATTTCCATTAATTCTCCTGGTCTTTCTTTTTCTTCTAAATAAAAATTTCAAGTTAATTCTTGATAATCTTCAGGTCTTCATGTAACAACTTCTAATTCTTCTTCAGTTTTCTCATCTTTAAATACTTTATATTCCCATCTACATGAATGAGAACAAGTACCTTGATTTGGATCTCTGTTTGATAAATAATTTGATATTAAACATCTTCATGAATATGCCATACAAATAGCTCAATGAACAAAAGCTTCAAGTTCCATATTTGGTACAGCTTCATGAATTTCTTTCATTTCTCTTATAGAAATTTCTCTTGATAAGATTATTCTTTTTATTCACATTGAATACCAAAATTTTGCTTGTGCCCAATTTGTATTATTTGCTTGTACAGATAAGTGAACTTCTACATCAGGAAATTCTTCTCTAACAATATGAATCAAACCTGGATCAGCCATTATAAAAGCATCTGGTCACATTTCTACCATTTTTCTAAACTGAGCTAAAAATGGTTTAATTTTCATATTATGAGCATATATATTTGCTGTAAAATATATTTTTTTTCATAAATTATGAGCATAATCAACTGCTTCTTTTATAGTATTCATTGTAAAAGCATTTGTTCTAGCTCTCAAACTAAACATAGGAACTCAAACATAACAAGCATCTGCACCATAAGCATAAGCAAACTTAAGTTTTTCTAAATTTCATGCTGGCATTAAAAGCTCTAATTTTTTCTTAGTCATTTTTATTATTAAATATTAAACTCAACCAATTCCTAATTGGCCAATTATAAAGTATTTTGATTATATAAAAAAATATAAAAAAGCAATATTATATAAGTAAAA
>CAZCCA010000006.1:0-15733 GCA_964497215.1 uncultured Candidatus Peribacteria bacterium
TAGCTTTTTTCTTGCATTATAAAAAAAATAAATATAATCTCAGTGTTTATTTTAATATATAAATTTAAAAACATGCAAACTACATTAGTATTATTAAAACCAGATTGCGTACAAAGAAATCTTATGGGTGAGGTTATTGGTAGATTCGAAAGAAAAGGTTTTACTATTTTAGGTATGAAAATGCTTCAATTAGATGATGCTATTATCAATGAACATTATGGATTTCTTGCTGATAAACCATTTTTTCCAGCTATAGTTGAATATATGAAATCTTCTCCAATAGTTGCAATGGCAATCAGAGGGTCAAATGCTGTAGCTACAATTAGAACTATGTCAGGTGCCACTAATCCAGTAGATGCACTTCCAGGAACAATTAGAGGTGATTTTGCACTATCTATTGATGGAAATATTATACATGCATCAGATTCAGAAGAAACTGCAAATGAAGAATTAAAAAGATTTTTTAAAGACGAAGAAATTTTTGAATATAAAAGACTTGATGATAAAGTTTTATAATAAAATATAATAATTGACTAAGTAAAGAACTACTTAGTCTTTTTTTATTGACTAGTATCAACTAAAAAATATAATATTAAAAATAAAAATAACTAGGAAAAATGTCAGCAAAATTTTACGATACTCTACTATGAGAATATATTAAAAATCCTTGAACTAGAACCTTATCTCTTGATAAAATTTCTAAAAAAGATTTTTGATATGAAATGATAAGTTATGATAAAATAACAGATAAAAAGAAAAAAAACTTTAAAGATATTGATATAAAACAAGCTTCAATATATTCATGAGAAGATGTTTATATAACAAATTTATTATATAAAAAACATTTAAAAGAAAAAACAATAAATGATAAAATCTTAAATACTATAGAAATACCACTCATAAAAGTATTAAAAACTATGGAGATAGATTGAGTATATATTGATATTGATAGATTAAAATGAATATGAATATTATTAGAAAATGAGATAAAAAGATTAGAAAAAAGTATTTTTGATGAAGTAGGTGAGGAATTTAATATTAAATCACCAAAGCAAGTTTGATATATATTGTTTGAAAAATTAGCTCTTCCAAAATGAAAAAAAAATAAATCATGATATTCTGTAAATGCAGAAGTTTTATGAGAACTTGCACATAATTATGAAATAGCTCAAAAAATAATAGATTATAGACATTATACTAAAATACAATCAACATATATTGACTGATTAATAGATTTAATAGATAAAAATTCTATCATACATACTAGTTATAATACTTCTGTTACTACTACTTGAAGATTATCTAGCACAAATCCAAACCTACAAAATATTCCTAGTTCAGAATGAATAGCATGAGAAGTTAGAGATGCTTTTATCTCTAGATTTGATTGATGAAATATTATAACTATTGATTATTCACAAGTAGAAGTTAGATTGTTAGCTATTATGTCATGAGATAAATGATTACTAGAAGCATTTAAAAAATGAATAGATATTCATCATAAAACAGCCGAATTTATATTCCCATGAGAAACAATAACTTCTAGTAAAAGAAAAATTGCAAAAGCAGTAAATTTTTGAGTAATATATTGAATAAGTTGATTTGGTTTATCTAAAATGATATGAATAAGTGTTAAAGAAGCTAATTTATATATAAATAAATTTTATGAATCATATCCAAAAGTAAAAGAATTTTTAGAAAATACTATAAAATCATGTGAAGAAAAACAATATGTAGAAACACTTTTTTGAAGGAAAAGATATATCAAATGAATAAATGATTCAAATAGAATAATAAAATCATCTGCTGAAAGGGAAGCTATAAATATGCCAATTCAATGAACTAGTGCAGATATAATAAAACTTGCAATGATAAAGGTCTATGAATTTTTAAAACAAGGTAATTATAAATCAAAACTAATAATGCAGGTTCATGATGAATTAGTGTTTGATACATATCCATGAGAAGAAATTATATTAAAAAATAATATAAAAGAAATTATGGAAAATATTTTAGTAGATAAAGAAATTAAATTAAAAGCCGATGTTTGAGAATGAAAAACTTGGAAACAAGCAAAATAATTTAATAATTAATAAATAAAAATGGCACAAACAGAACTATCATTTGAAGAAAAAATTGATTATATATATAAAGAACTTAAACAACAAAAAAGAGCTAGAATCTTAAATTTTTTCTTTAAATTATCTATTTTAGCATTACTAATATTTTGAATTATAAATATTGGTAAATGATTAGAAAATAAAGTAATTATTGATAAAGTTTCAAATATAATATGAGAAATAATTAAACCTATAGTTACAGATTTAACTAAAAATCAAGAACTTAATGATATTGTAAATCAAAAAGTTTTAGATAAATAATTTAATAATAAAATGATAATACTTAAAATAATATATTGAATTCTACTTATAGCATGAGGATTATGAATGATAAAATATAGAAAAGTTATAAAATCATGGACCTGAAACTTTTATTGGGCAGAGCATTATATATGAAGATGATGAACATACTTAATTATCATTTTAATATGACTTGCAATGATTTTTATGTGAGCTATGTATCCATTTTGATGAATGGATAACTTTTTTAATAAAACTAACCAACAAATAAATGAAAACAAATAAAACAATTTTTATATTAGTACTTTTAATATTAATAAATATATTTACTATAAATTCTGTAAATATAGCAAATGCTACAACAATTAACTGACAATCTATAACTATAATAAAAAAAATTGATTTAACTAGATGAGATGTCTTTAACTTCTTTGCTGAATATTATAATGAAGTTCCTGAAAGCTATAAATATATAAAACTAAATTATTTATGAATACAAAAAGATACACCATTAGAAAAATCATTAAAAAAATTAATCTATCTAGATTTAATAAAAAATCCTAGAATTAAACTTAATCAAAATGAAAAAATATCTGCATGGGCTTTTTATAGATTATCAGAAAAAATATTAAAAATAAAAATAATTGATAAGGAAACTAAAAAAGAATTATTAAATAGAAATGCAAATACTTATGATTTATTAACTGTTAAAAATTTTATATGAAATACTAATATAAATATAGATTTAACAACTACTAATCAAAAAATTAGAGAAAAACAAGAAATTTTTAATAACATATATAAAACATTATTAAATAAATATTATGATAAAGAAAATTTAGATAAACTAAAATTATTAAATTCAGCAATAGAATGATTAGTAAAATGAACATGAGATAAACATACTGTGTATTTTCCACCAGTTAAAAATCAAACATTTCATGATGCTCTAGCTGGAGAATATGAATGAATTGGTTCATATGTAGATATGGAAAAACCATGAATATTAAAAATAACATCACCAATACCAGGTTCTCCATCTGAAAAAGCATGATTAAAGTGAGGAGATATTGTACTTAAAGTAGATTGAAAAGAAATAACAAAAGAAAATTCCTTATTAGAAGTTATATCTTGGATTAAATGACCAGCTTGAACTGATGTAATTTTAACAATAGACAGAAACTGAGTTATAAAAGATTACACTGTAACTAGAGATAAAATAATTATCACAGATATAGATTCTAAAAAAATAAATTCTGATACTTATTATATTAAAATAAAAAGTTTTTGAGAACATGTAGCAAGTGAATTTAAAAAAGCATTAGAACCACTAGAAAAAAGAAATTCATTTAAAAAAGTTATAATAGACTTGAGAAATGATTGAGGTTGATACCTAGATCAAGTTACAGAAATATTATCATATTTTATTCCAAAATGAGAAAAAACTGCAGTAGTTAAATATCATGATAAAAATTATACAAAAAACTATATATCTAAATGATATGATAATGTAGATTTCAGTAAATATAAAATAGTTATATTACAAAACTCATGAACAGCATCAGCATCAGAAATATTAATATGAACACTTAAAGATTATTATGAAAATATAGTTATTATTTGAGAACAGTCATACTGAAAATGATCTGTACAAACTATGCAGAATTATTCTGATTGATCATCTCTTAAATATACTATTGCAAAATGGTTTACATGATGAAGTGAAACATGAATAGATTGAGTATGAATTACTCCAACAATCAAACTTGATTTTGATTTTGAATCATATAAAAAATATAAAAAAGATAATCAACTTGAAAAAGCCAAATCTATAAGATAATTAAAAAATGAAAAAAATACTTATTAAATTTATTTTAATTCCATTTATAATATTATATTACATAAGCTCTACAACTTATGCAAATGAACAAGTAAGTCAATTAGCAAATAATTGGTTTACTTCTTTTTCATATAAAATAAGTAAAAAATATACTAAAGAAAAAGAAATAATATATTTTAAATCATTAGTAGATAGATTAAATCAACTATTAACTATTAAAAAATTTAATGATACTCAGAAAAAACTAATAGATGATTTAATTAAATTATCTAACGAATATATTTTTAAAATAAATTTAGATCAAAAAGAAAAACAAAATAAAAGAATTATAGAAAACAATAATTTAATAAAAAATTTTAAATATAAATCATATAACAAAGAAAATATTTTTAAAAAAGATTGAGTTTGGTATGCTTATATTTTTGATTCACATTTATTTTTTGGTGTAGATAATAATTCATTAAATAACATAAGCCTAGAAAAAAATAAAATCTATCCAAATTCTACTTTAGTATTTTTAAAAGATGATTGAAGATTTTGATTTGTTAATGATTTTAAAATAAAAAAATTAATATCAAATGATATTATTTATTGAATATCATGAAAATATAATTTTTTAAAAGAAGTAAAAGATGATAAAAAAATATTAAACTATGATACTGATGATATTTTTTTAAAACTAAAAGAAGAAACTAAAAAGTTAACATATTGAAAAACTAAATCAGAAAAAATAAAAATAATATATAATTATATTCTATCAAATATAAGCTATACAGAGAATTTTTCTTTAAATGATTCAAAAATATTTTCATGAATTTTTACATATATAAATAAAAATTGAGTTTGTGAATGATATGTTAAACTGTTTATGTATATGCTAAATTTTGCTTATATAGACAATGTTGAAGTTATAAGATGATATGTTTTAGATGCTACAGATTTTCCTAATATAGGACATGCATGGATAAAAATATGAGATAAATATTATGATCCAACATTTGATGATCCAATATGAATATCTAAAACAATACAATACAGTGAATATAAATATTTCTGACTACCTTATGATTTATTTTATACAAATAGGTATACATTTGAAAAAATACCTAGTTTTTTAAAATCAAAATCATTAGAATATAGAAAAAGATTTATAAATAAAAGAATTTCAGAATTATTATATAAATATAAAAATAGTTGATATAATTTATTAAAACCATATCTATTAAAAAGCAAATATAATATAGATTTAAATAAACCATTAGATATAAATGTTCTAAAAAAAATTGTAGATTATTACAATGTAGATAATTGGAGTATAAATATAAATTGAACAACTAAATATATAAAAAATATAAAGTATTTTGTAGTAAAAAATTCAAATATAGAAGATATTTTAAATCAATTAAATTATAATTTAGACTGATTTTATCTTTTTTATATGAAAAATGATGATTGAAATTATGAATATAGACTGGCTTATGATGTAGTTTTCAAATAAAGACAAAGAAAATAAATTTCTTTGTCTTTTGACTTTTATAAATAAAAAGTAAAATAGATTAAATAATTATTTAATCTATTTTTTATGAAAGATTTAAAGTTTAAAAAAGAATATAATAAGTTAAATTTAGAACAAAAACAAGTTGTAGAGCAAATAAATTGACCAATAATGGTTGTTGCATGACCAGGTACATGAAAAACCCAAATAATATGAATGAGAACAGCAAATATAATTGCAAATGCAAATGTAAATCCTGAAAACATATTAATTACTACTTTTACAGAAGCATGAGTTATTGCAATCAAAAAAAGATTAGCAACCTTTATATGAACAGATGCATATAAAGTAAAAGTATCTACTTTTCATTCATTTTCACAAGATATTATAACAAGTTATCCAGAAAAATTTGTAGAATTCAAGGCAAGTAAAACTATTGATGATATAGAAACTCTTCAAGTTTTAACTAACATAATAGATAAAAATATAAAAAATAACAATATAGAGTATCTATTTAATACATCAGATAGATTTATGTATTTAATAGATATTAAAGATAGAATATGAAAACTAAAAAGTGAATGAATTAGTTTTTCTAAATTTGAAAAAAAAATATCTGATTTGAGAATTGAATATGATAAAAAATTAGAGGACTTAAAAACAAATAAAAGAATAAGAGATTTAGAAAAAAGAACAAAAAAAGATAGTGAAACATATAAAAAACATATATGAAAATTAAATGAGTTAAATCTAATATATAAAGAATATTCAGATTATTTAAAAGATAATTCATTATATGATTTTTCAGATATGATAAATTTTGTAGTTGAAAAACTAGAAAATGACTCTGATTTAAAATATGATTTAGCTGAAAAATATCAATTTATAATGCTTGATGAATATCAAGATACAAATAATTCTCAAAACCATTTAATTGATCTAATTCTATCAGTATGAGAAAGTAAAAATATAATGGTAGTATGAGATGATGATCAATCAATATATAGATTTCAATGAGCAAATATTGAAAATATGCTAGACTTTGTATCAACATATCCAGATACTAAATTTATAGTATTAAAAAATAACTATAGATCAGCTCAAAGTATATTAGATTTATCAATAAATTTAATAGAAAATAATACTGAAAGATTAATTAATAGATTACCTAGTCTTAAAAAAGAATTAATTTCAAATACAAATTATAAAGATATAGATAAAAATAAATACATTATAGTTCAAGATGAAATTTTAGAAAAATTATTTGTACTAAAAGATATAAAAAATAAAAATAAACAAAATGAAACATTTGCAATAATATGTAGAAGCAATAAAGAAGTAGAAGAATGGACAAATTTTATGCAACTACAATGAATAGAAGTTGAAAGTAAGCAAAAAACTAATATTTTAAAAAATAAATATGTAAGCTTTATCTTAAATTTTCTAGAAATAATAGAAAACCCAAACTCTTCTGATGAAAAATTATACGATATTCTTAGGACTGAAATTATTAATGTAGAAAATATTGATGTAATTACTCTAGCAAAAATATTATATAAAAAAAATTATTCTAAATCATGATTCAAAATAAATCTTTGGAATTTTATTAAAAATATTGATTCAGATTTCTTAGAAAAAAATGATATTTTAAATCCAGAAAAAGTTGCATTGTTTGAGTTAGATTTAGAAAATATATTTAAAAATTATAAAAAAATATTAGATTTTAGAAATATGATTCTAGAGCTAAATAGTGAATTAGGCTTATATTGAATATCAAGATTATTTCAAAAACTTTTAGACAAAATATGATTAATAAATTATATAGAAACTAACTGAACATTTTCTGATCTAGAAGATATTTTTACATTATTTAATAAAATTAAAACATTAAATGAAAATAATCCAAATTTAAGTTTAAAAGAATTATTAAATAAATTTGAATTACATAATAAATATAAAATTTCAATTCCAAGACAAATACTTAAAAAAACTAATTCAAATATTGAAATTTTAACTGCACATGCAAGTAAATGACTTGAATATGATTATGTTTATATACCATGAATTTTTTGATGAAATTGGGAAAATAAAAGAAAAATTGATAAATTAAAATTACCACTATGAATAGCATGAAATTGATTACAATTTGCATGATTAAATGAAAAAGAACTGAAAAATTTAGAAAAAGAAACACAAAATCAAGAGGATAGAAGGTTATTTTTTGTTGCAATTACAAGAGCAAAGAAAGAGCTTGTTTTTACTAGACCAGCATGAAAAGATAATAAACCTTACATAGACAGTCCATTTCTTTTAGAAATATGAATAAACTGAGAATATATAGAAAATAGTATAAAAGATACTTCTATAATAGAAACAATTAAAAATGAATTATTACCAAACACTCAAGAACTTATTAAAACAACTAAGGAAGAGCTAGAATATATAAAAGAGTTTCTAGAAAATTATAAACTAAGTCCAACTGATTTAAATACATTTTTAGAAGATCCTAAAAACTTTTTAAGAAATGTTGTTTTCAAATATCCATTTACTTGAAATGAATTTACAATTTTTGGTAATATATATCATAAAGTTTTAGAAATAGCTACTAATGCTAAAATTAGATGAGAAAAAGTTAAATTATGAGAAATTACTGAAAAATTTTTAGAACTTATAAAATATCAAGTATTAACATCAGAAGAAAAAGATAGATTAACACAAAAATGAATAGAAGGACTTACATGATATTATGAATATTTTATAAATAATCCAAGAGAACCATTAGCTGTAGAATATAATTTTAGATCAAGAGATGTTGTTTTTGAATGAGTAAGAATAACATGAAAAGTAGATAAAGTAGAAAAAATAGGTGATAGTATAAGTAATTGATGATGAACATTATTTGTAGAAGATGTAGCAGTTGTAGATTATAAAACTTGAAGTATAAAGTCTTTATGAAAAATTAAATGAATAGATAGATATTGAAATAAAAAAGATGATTTTGCAGAAGGTAAATATTATAGACAATTACTTTTTTATAAACTTTTAGCTGAAAATGATAGTGAATTTAATTCTAAATATAATATTAGAGAATTAGCATTAGATTTTGTAGAATGAAAAAATTGAGAATATAAATATTTAGCAGTTGATTATAACAAAGAAGATTATGAAGAATTTAAAAAACTTGTAAAAGATAGTTGGGAAAAAATAAATAACCTAGATTTTTGGGAAGAAGTTTTAAAATAATAATTTAAAAAATATGAAAATAGTACTAATTTGAGCTTCAAATAATAAAGAAAAATATTGAAATAAAATATTAAAAGATTTAGTAAATAAATGATATGAAGTTATTCCAGTTAATCCAAATGAGAAAGAAATAGAGGGAATTAAAGCTCATAAAATATTAAAAACTGTTCCTAAAAATTTTGATATAATTAATTTTGTAGTTCCTCCAAAAATAACTTTACAAATTTTAGAAAAAAACAAAGAATTATTAAAAAATAAAAAAGTTTGGATCCAACCATGAGCAGAAAATGATGAAATAAAAATTTTCTTGAAAAAAAATAATTTTTCAGATTATATAACTGACAGTTGTATAATGATAAATAAGATAAATTAAAAAGGAAGTAAATAAATTACTTCCTTTTATAAATCCAAAAACTATATTCTATATTATTTTCAATTCTCCAATCAGTATAAGATTCAACAATAAATCACTCAGGTATTCAATCAAAAAATACATCACAATTATAATTTCACTTAATCTTTGTAATATATATTTTATCAAGCATTGGATTATCTAAAATTTGATTATATAAATTTGCTCAACCAATAACAAAAATATTTTCTAAATTTTCTTTTGATTCAAGTTCAGATAAACAATGTTCAAATGAATTAAAATATAAGACAAAATCATCTAATTTTGATCATATATCATCATTTTTAATATTTCTTGTTAATACACAATTAATTCTATCATTAAGTGGTCTAAATTTAGAAGGAATAGATTTCCAAGTTTTTTTTCACATAATAACGGCATTAAACTTAGATAAATCTTGTGTTTTTGTAGTTATCTCTTTAAAATATTTCATATCAGATGACAATTTCCAAGCTAATTCATTATTTTTTCATAATCAATTTTTATCATCAACTGCTAATATTATATTAAATTTCATTTTATTATTTTTATTTTTAAACTGCAACTGGAGCTTTAATTGCTCAATGACTTTTATATCAAACTAATTCGAAATCCTCCCATTCTAATTTTTCAATATCCTCTAATGTTTTAATATCTTTTAAAATATTTAATTTTGGTAATTTAAAAGGTTTTCTAGAAAGTTGTAAATCAACTTGTTCTATATGATTATTATATATATGAGCATCTCATAATGTATGAGTAAATGTTCATGGTTTTAAACCAGTGATTTTTGCAATAAGTAGCAATAATGTAGAATAAGAAGCAATATTAAAAGGAACTCATAAAAACATATCTGCACTTCTTTGATAAAGCTGAATATTAAGTTTATTATTTGTTGTATCTACATTAAATTGAAAAAAAGCATGACATGGTGGTAATAACATTTTATCAATTTGTGCTGGATTCCATGCTGAAACTATAATTCTTCTATTTGTAGGATTATTTTTTATTTGTTCTATTGCATTTTTTAATTGATCAATTCATTCACTATTAAAATTTCTCCATTGATGTCAATAAACAGGTCATAATTCTCACCATTTTTTAACCCAATCATCATTTTTACTAGATTCATAAATCTTATTTATAAAATCTTTTTTCAATTTCATCCATTTTTCACTATACATAGGATAATCACTAAAATTTACTTCTCAAGAATTCTCAAGCCAATTTTGAAAAGGCCATTCATCCCAAATATGACAATTTCTATCCACTAGATACTTGATATTTGTATCTCATCTAATTAACCATATTAATTCTACAATAATTATTCTTAAAAAAGTTTTTTTTGTAGTAACCAAAGGAAATCAATCACTTAAATCATATTTAGCTTGCATTCAAAAGATTCCTCTAACTCAAGTTCAAGTTCTATCATCTTTTCATATACCATTTTCTTTTATATCTCTAAGTAAATCTAAATATTGTTTCATAATATTATAATTAATCAAATAGTTTTTATAAAGTATAATCATAGAAATAAATAATCAAAAAAATATATAAAATAATTTTGCAATAAGTAATTATATCAATAGAATAAACAAGCTTATTTTAATAAAAAGTAAATTTATAAATGACAAAAAGTAAAAAAGATAAACCTAATTTAAAAAATTTTAAACTAAATAAAAAAAATAACTACTGACCAATAATTACTATAATAATAATTGCATTAGTAATAGCATTACTTTTACCTTATATAAAAGATAAAAAAATATATATTGATAATGATATTGCTCTAAATAAATTAGAACAAAAATATCAAAATTGAGATTATAAAGAAATAATAATTGATTGAAACAAAGCAATTGCAACATTAAGTTGAAAAACAGTTATTGAAAATTGATTCAAAAAAATACAAAGAGATATAGTTATACTTCCAAAAAATGATTCATTAAATGATTTATGATTAAAAAATCCCAACATAAATACTGCCATAAGCATAAAAGATAAAACAAGTGAGGAATTTTGGAGTAGAATGATGCCAACAATTATAATATTTATATTATTTATAATAGTATGAATGTTATTAATCTCTAGAATGTGATGAATAGCAAATAATGCAATGACTTTTTGAAAATCTAGAGCAAAATTATATGATTGAACAAAAGATAAAATATTATTCAAAGATGTAGCATGAGCTGAAGAAGAAAAAGAAGAATTAGCTGAAATAGTACAATTTTTAAAAAATCCTAAAAAATTTAGAGATATTTGAGCAAAAATTCCTAGATGAACACTTCTTGTATGACCTCCTGGTACAGGTAAAACAATGTTAGCAA
Source organism: uncultured Candidatus Peribacteria bacterium (assembly GCA_964497215.1). Classification (GTDB taxonomy): domain Bacteria; phylum Patescibacteriota; class Gracilibacteria; order BD1-5; family UBA6164; genus UBA6164. The sequence goes on from CAZCCA010000006.1 coordinate 11,660, forward strand.
GAGCTGTTGCAGGTGAAAGTTGAGTTCCTTTTTTAAGTATATCAGGTTCTGAATTTGTAGAAATGTTTGTATGAGTATGAGCCTCAAGAGTAAGGGATTTATTTGAAAATGCTAAAAAAATAGCTCCAGCAATTATCTTTATTGATGAGATTGATGCTATTGGTAAAAAAAGATGACCTGGAACTGGGTGATGACACGATGAAAGAGAACAAACTTTAAATCAAATACTAACAGAAATGGATTGATTTAATAATGAAACAAATTTAATAGTTATATGAGCTACTAATAGAGTTGATGTATTAGATAAAGCATTATTAAGACCAGGTAGATTTGACAGAAAAATCACAGTTAATTTACCAAATTTATCTGACAGAGAAGAGATATTAAGAATACATGCTAGTACAAGAAAAATTGTAAAATGAATTGACTATAAATCTATAGCATCAAAAACAGTTTGATTTTCATGAGCTGACTTATGAAATTTAATAAATGAAGCTGCAATAATATCTGCTAGAAATAATGAAAAAGAAGTTAGTGAAAAAAGAATTACAGAAGCATTTGAAAGGCTTGTTATGTGACTTAGAAAAAAAAGTCAAGTTATGAATGAAGAAGAAAAGAAAATTACAGCATATCATGAAGTAGGACATGCTCTTGTATGAAAACTACTACCAAATACTGATACTGTACATAAAGTATCTATAGTATCTAGATGATGAGCTTTATGAGTTACATGGTTTTTACCTGAAAGAGATGCTCTGTTAACTAAAAAATCAAAATATTTAGATGAACTAGCTACTTTATATTGATGAAGAGCTGCTGAAGAAATTTTCTTTTGAAAAGAAAACATTACAACATGAGCAAGTAATGATATAGAAAGAGCTACAAAAATAGCAAGAGAAATGGTTACAAGATATTGAATGTTTGAAGATATTTGAGCAGAAAATTTTATATGAGAAATTGATAGTTATTCATGACAATGAACAAAAGCTTTTATATCAGATGAAACAACAAAAAAAATAGATAACAAAGTTAAAGAAATTCTTAAAAATGCTTATGACACTGCAATTAATCTTATAACAAAAAATAAAAAATTACATGACAAAATAGCTAAAGATTTATTAGAAAAAGAAGAAATAAGTCAAGAAGAATTTAAAGCTTATTTTGCATAAAAAAATCTAACTTTTAGTTAGATTTTTTTATTTTTTTAAGTACAATAAACTAAATTTATCTTTTATAAAAACAATATGTATGAAATAATTACAACAATAGTAAATTTTGCATCAGATTTATGATATATATGAATTTATGTAATGATGGTTTTAGAATCTTCATTTTTTCCATTTCCATCTGAAGTTGCAATGATTCCTGCAGGTTTTTTAGCTAGTATCTGAGAAATGGATTTTGCTATTGCATTACTTGTATGAACATTTTGAGCACTAACATGAGCAACAATAAATTATATACTAGGTTTTTACTTGTGAGATAAATTAGTACACAAACTTATAAAAAAATATTGAAAATATGTATTAATTACTACTAAACACTATGATTTAACAGAAAAATATTTTGAAAAACACTGATCTATAACAACTTTTCTTGCTAGATTTATAACAGTAATTAGACAATTAATAAGTTTACCAGCATGAGTATTTAAAATGAATTTTGCTAAATTTTTCTTTTATACATGATTATGAGCTGGTCTTTGGAATTTGATACTTATGACAATAGGGTACATAGCATGAGAAAACAAAGAATTAATTAAAGAATATTCATTTGAAATACTTGCTTGAACTATAATTTTTGTTATATTAGCAGCAAATATTTATTATTATTTACATATAAGAAAAAATGCAAAAATCTAGAACAATATTTATTTGAGATATACATTGATGCTATAAAGAATTTAAATTACTTATCAAAAAACTAGATATAAAAGAATTTGATAAAGTTTTTTTAGTATGAGATATTATAAACAAATGACCATATTCATATAAAGTATTAAATTTTGTATATAAAAATAGAAAATTATATAAATGTGTCTTATGAAATAATGAAGTAAATTTCCTTAACTTTCTCAAATGAAATTTTAACAAAAATCATAAACACTTTAAAAAATTAAAAAATAAAATAGAAAAACACAAGAAATACAAATTAATAAAATATCTTGAAGAACTTCCTTTATATATAGAAGAAAAAGAATACATTGTATTGCATTGATGATTAATTCCAAATAAAAAAATAGAAGATCATTCTATTGATGAAATAACAAGATTAAGAGAATACAATTGAAAATTATGGTATAAATACTATAACTGAAACAAAAAGATCATATACTGACACAATGCTCTAGATTGATTACAAATAAGAGAAAAAACCATATGAATAGATAGTTGATGTGTATACTGAAAATCATTAACTGCATACATATTAGAAACATGAGAAATTTATTCACAAAATGCATTAGATATATATTTAAATGTATTTAAAAAAGAAAATTTTATTTTAGAAAAAATTAAAAAAATATTTAAATAAAATGAAACTAGAAAAATTAAAAAAATACACAAATAGTAAAGTTGCTATTTTATGATTTTGAAAAGAAGGGAAGTCTACGTTAAATTTTTTATTAAAACTATGATTTAAAAATATTACAATATTAGATAAGAATGAAAAATTAAGTAAACAAAAAAACATTAATTACAAACTTTGAAATAATTATTTAGAACAACTATCAGATTATAAATTAATATTTAAAAGCCCTTGAATATCACCTTATAATACATTAATAGAACCATATAAAAATAAATTAATATCACAAGCACAATTATTTTTTGATAATTATAATTGAAGAATTATCTGAATAACATGAACAAAATGAAAATCAACAACATCAACATTAACATATCAAACATTAAAAGAAATATGATATAATGTAAAAATTGTATGAAATATCTGAAATCCAGTTCTAGATGAAATTGATATAATTAACAATGAAATATATGATTATGTTGTCTATGAATTATCAAGTTATATGCTTGAATGATTAGATATAAACCTATATATATGAATAATTAATAATATATATGATTGTCATTTAGATTGGCATAATTGAAGGGTTAATTATGAAACTGCAAAATTTTGAGTAATAAAAAAATCAAAAAATAAATTAATTAATTATGAATTAAAAAATAATCTTAATAATATTATAGATATAAAATTTTTCTGAGAAAATTGAAATTATTTTTACAAAAATTGATTGTTCTATAAAAATGATCAAGTATTATTTAAAGATGAAAAGATATTACTAAAATGAGAACACAATAGAAAAAATATAACAGTAGTATTATGAATATTAGATATAATAGATCCTGAGAATCTAACTACAAATATAGATAAATTAAAAAAAGTTTTAAAAGAATTTACTTGATTACCACATAGAATACAAAATATTTGAACTTATAATGAAATAACTTTTATAGATGATGCAATTGCAACAACACCAGAATCAACTATAGCTGCCATAAAAACCTTTGAATACAATATTTGAACAATCTTTTTATGATGACAAGATTCTTGATTTAATTTTAATGAATTAGAAAATATATTAAAAAAATACAATATACTAAATATAGTTTTATTTCCAGATACATGAGAAAAGATTTTTTGAAAATTAACAGCTAAATATACTTATGAAAATGAATTTATTTTAAGTTGAGAATATTCACCAAAAGTCCTAAAAACAAAATCTATGAAATCTGCAGTTGATTTTGCTTTTAAAAATACACCTAAATGAAAAATATGTATATTATCAAATGCTGCACCAAGTTTTAGTTTATGGTCATGATATATTGAAAAATGAAATGAATTTCAAAATGAGGTAAAAAAATACAAACTATCTAATTAATTTTAGGTAGTTTTTATTATAAAATAATTTTAAAAGCCTTAAATCTAAAATTTTTAAGTTTTTTCTATTTTTTGGCTTATTTAAGACATATACAATATTTTTTAAAAGATAAGAATTTTATTTTTTATTAAACAAATAGATTAGAGTAATTTATTAATTAATATTAATTAATA
>CAZCCA010000006.1:15833-17368 GCA_964497215.1 uncultured Candidatus Peribacteria bacterium
ATTAATAGTTAACATAATATAACTTATGTGTAATACATTAATATAATTTTGTATTTACTTATAAATAATTATAATATAGATATTATATATTTGATTTAAATTAAATGTTTAAGAATAAAAAATGATTTTCATTAATTGAAATTGTTATAGCAACATCAATTATTAGTATTTCTGTATTTTGAGTTTATAAACTTATTTGAGAAAATACAAAAATAATAAATAATTCATCTATTTATTTGCAAGTAAATTCTTTATTTCCAATTTTTCAAGAATGTATTGAAAATAAAATTACAAATTTTAATTTATCAAATTGAACTTCAACTTGAATATATATAAATAATAATTTAATATGATGTCAAGTTATAAATAGTTGAACAATAATAGATAATATAACTTATTTTTTAAGTTGAACGATAATTGATAGTTCAGATAATTACAATAAGTGGATACTATCTATTTCTACAGATCAAACAAAAACACAAACATGAGAATATCTACAGATAAAAAAATAGAACTTATAAAAGTTCTATTAAATCAACTGAGCTAATTCCCTTTGCTCACTTTTTGTCATATATCAAACATAATGTAAAAAATTCATTTTTTCATTATTATTTAGTTCATCAGAATTCGCAATTTTATTTAAAATAAACGGTTCTATTATTATTTTACTTTTTTTCATATTTTTTTATATTAATACTATAATACTTGTTATTAAGAGTCTTAGTGAATCTCACACTTCCCTCTTCAGAAATAATTTAAATATACATATATATTATCACATATTTAATATATTATGTCAAATATATCTTTACTTTTTTCTAACTTTATTTATAAATGATAATTTTATGAATTGATCCATGAACTACTACAGTATGATTTGCTCTTATAGAAAAGAAAAATAATATATATTCATTAATTGATTACTGAGTTTTTTCAACTACACCAAAAATAAATATAGCAAACAAAATACTAGAAATATGAACAGATATTAAATATATTATTAATAAATTTAATCCAGATATAATTGCTATTGAAAAACTTTTTTTTCAAACAAATTTAAAAACATGAATAGAAGTAGCTCAAGCTAGATGAGTACTATTATATGAATCAATACTTTCATGATCAAAAATACTAGAATACACTCCTCTACAAGTTAAAAAAGCAATCACATGAAACTGAAAAGCAAATAAACAACAATTACAAAATGCAATAAAAATGATTTTTAAACTAGATTTTATCCCTAAACCTGATGATGCTGCTGATGCTATATGATTAGCTTATATGTGATGATTAAATTCTAATAATATTAATTGAATTATTTAATTTCTTTTATATAATTCAATTACTTTATAAGGACCTAGCTTAATTCGAAGAGTGCTCGGATTCCGACCCCGAGAGACGTAGGTGCAATTCCTACGGTCCTTGCCATTTATAAAACAAAAAAACAAGAAATAAAAAATTTTATTTCTTGTTTTTATTTTTATTTCAATAATACCTCTTTTTTGATTTTTTCTTTTTATCTTTTTTAAATCATT
>CAZCCA010000007.1:0-3520 GCA_964497215.1 uncultured Candidatus Peribacteria bacterium
TTGGAGGTGCCAAGCGGGCTCGAACCGCTGTATACGGTGTTGCAGACCGCTGTATAACCACTCTACCATGGCACCATTAATCTAATGTATCAGGATTATAAATAAAAAAATTATAATTTCAAATAGAAATTATAATTTTTTATTTTTACAACTAAAAGTAGATAATAAATATTCATATTTACTAGTATCACTAACTGTTGTTGGAATAGCTAGTGTCAAAAAATATGCTTCATTTCAATTACAAATATAAGCTGTTTGTAAAAATTTTAACTTTGGTGTATCTAAATTGTATTTAGCATCAAATATATATAAAACAGATTTTTCCCCATCTAAAAAAATAAAATCCTTAGAAGCCAACTTTGTATAATCAATATAATCAGTTTGTGCTCAAATATTATTAAGCATTGAAAAATCCTTTGAAGTAGTGTATTTATTTAATTTATCAGATAATATTAATAAATTATTTGAAAAACCATTAGATACTTTTTCTGACATAACAGCTAATTCTATTTTTCATGACTTTATTTTTGGTAAAATATTATCAGTATTTTTTATAATTTTCCAATTAGAAGGAATTTCAATAGATATATTGTTAGTCTCAGTTTTTACTAATCATGTATCAGTATTAGTAGAATCTCAACAAGAGCTAAGCAATAAAACTAAAAATAATCAAATAAATATTTTTTTAAACATAAAAATAAATTAAAAATATAATCTAAATAACTCTAAAATTCAGTTTAATCATCATTTTAAAATAATTGGCAATAACAATACACTAAACAAACTTAATAAAATAATAAAAATAATAATATTAAAATATGTTTTTTCATTATTTATTAATAGTTTTTTAAATAAAAAATAAAAATAAAATATAAATGAAGAAATTAATAAAACATATAAATATCACAATGGAATTATAAGTATATCAGAATAAAAACCTGCTCAAACTAAATAAAAATTTAGAAAAAACAGAAAAGCAACAAAAACAAAAACTGTTCTTGAAGAATTATATCTCTCAATAGTAATATCCTTATTACTTCAAAAAACCTCTTTTATCTTTTTTTTTAGTTTCATACTTGATTTTTTTAAATTTAAAATTATATTTAACTAAATGACTTTAAAAGATAATATTAATAAATGAGCTTAACACAAGAACAAATTGAAAAATTATCAAAAAACCTTAGTAAAATAAGTGTTGATAATGAAAAAATAGCTGAAGACATAAATTGAATACTAGATTACATAGACTTATTGAACGAAGTAGATACTAGATGAGTAGAACAAACTATATCAGTAGTAGAAAAAGAAAATAAATTAAGAGATGATATATTAGAAAAAAAGTTACCTTCTAGAGATGAACTACTTGCATGTTCAAATCAAAAAGTTATTGCAAATCAAATAGCTATAACAAATATAATGAAATAAAAATGATAAAAGAACTTAGATTAATCAATTTTAGAAATTTTTCAGATTTTAAACTAAACTCATTAAATAAAGAGAATTTTATTATATGAGAAAACTGAAAATGAAAAACTAATATTTTAGAAGCAATAAGTTTGATTTCAAATAATTCTATCACATGACTTAGTTTAGATGAACTAATTAAAAAGTGAGAGGATTATTTTTTTGTGGAAATTATAGATAATTTATGAAATAAAATATCTATCTCATATACAAAAGAAAAAAAGAAAAAAACATTTATGTATAACAATAGTAAAATCACAAAAAAGAAATTTAACCAAATAACTAAAAAATCTGTGATTTTTTCACCAATTATAATGAATTTAATGTATTTATCTCCTTCTTTAAGAAGAGATTTTCTTGATAATATATTAAAAAATTCATTTGAGAATTATGAAAAATTACTTTTAGAATACAAAAAAATAGTAAAACATAGAAACAAAACTCTTAAAAGTATTTATGAAAATAAAGCTAATAAACAAGATATTATATTTTGGAATGAAAAATTTATAAACCATTCAACAGAAATATATAAATATAGATTTAAAATAATAAACTTTTTAAAAGATAGTATAAAAAATACACTTGAATACTTCTCATGAAAAATAGAGAAAATAGAATTAATGTATAATACAAAAGTTGATGAAAAAAATATAAAAAATAGTATAGAAAAATATATAAATAAAAATATAAATAGAGATATAAAATTATGAAAAACAGCTATTTGAATACATGTTGATGATTTTGATATATTAATTGATTGAAATAGTTTATCTCACTTTGCTTCTAGATGAGAAACTAAAAGTATTATAATTTGGTTAAAATTATTAGAATGAATTTTTATTGAAAAAATGACAAATAAAAAACCTATATTATTAATTGATGACCTACTTAGTGAACTAGATGAAAAACATAAAAATATGCTTTTAAAAAAAATAAAATATTATCAAACTTTTATAACATCTATAAATAAAATTAACAATAAAAATATTATTAAAGTATAAAAAACTATTATGTAAAGTCTAATTAAAAAAAATTATTTTAAAATAGTCTATTTTAAGTAATATATAAGCATATTTTAATATCTATAATTAAAAATATGAATCTAAGTAAAAAAATTATTCTATCAATATTAGCATCTACAATATTTTCTTTTAGTTCTGTATTTGCTGCATGAATAGATCATTTTCAAGTTGACTTAACACCTAAAACTGTAAATGTAAATGATGCTGTTGATTTAACAATTGAAGCAGTTGATAAAAATAATAATATTATTAAAGATTATGAATGAACAATATTAATTTTTTCTGAAAGTGATCCAGAAGCAGAATTACCAAGTTGATTAGAAGATAATACTTATACATATAAACTTTCAGATGAATGAGTTATTAAATTTGAAAATGCTGTTAAATTTAAAAATCCATGAACTCAAAATATAAATATATATGATTTAGATGATGACACAGTATTTTGAATAGCTGAAATACAAATTAATGAATCAAAAATAGAAGAAAGTATAGATATAGAAATATCTTCACCTGAAAATTGATTAATAATTTGAAAAAATAAAATAAATGTTTCATGAACAACTCAAAAAAATCATCAAGTAAAAATTATAGTAAATAATAAAAATGAATTAAAAACAACAAGTAATTCAGATTGAATATATGAAATAGAAGCAACAGATTTAGTTGATTGAGGTAATATAATAAAAGCACAAGTTTTAAATGCTGATTGAAATGTGGTTTGAGAATCAAATGAAATAAAAATAAATGTAAATAAAGATAATTTATCTATAAAAAATGTAAAAGTTACTCCAGAATCAGTTGATCCTGAAAATAGTTTTGAAATTGAAGTTATAGCAAATCCTAAGTTAAACAAAGTAGAAGTAATATTAAATGATGTAGTTACTCAATTAGAAGAAATAAAAGATTGAGTATATACAGCTAAATTATATGCTCCTGAAGAATCTTGAACATATAAAATAGATATTAAAATTTCTGATGAATTATGACATGAAAAAACAGAAATATGAAGTTCTAGTATAAAAGTAAATGAA
>CAZCCA010000007.1:3620-14566 GCA_964497215.1 uncultured Candidatus Peribacteria bacterium
TGAATTATGACATGAAAAAACAGAAATATGAAGTTCTAGTATAAAAGTAAATGAAATAACATTAGAAGCAGCAAAAGAAGAATTACCAACTAAAAAAGATTTAAAAATAACTTGATTAAAACTTGTAGAACTAAAAACTAAATCTATATTAAGCTGGAATCCTGTAGATTGAGCAGAAAGTTATAATATATATAAAAAATCTAATGATTGAAATTTAGATTTAGTAACAAATACTACAAAAACTTCTTTTGAACTTATAATGTGAAATCAAAAAGAAACATATGATTACTTTGCAATAAAAGCTGTAGCAAAAACAGATAGTTGAGAAATTTATGAATGATCATTATCTGATGCAACAAAAGTTAAAACATGACCTGAAATACTAATATTATTTTTATTATCATTATTCATAGGATGATTAATCCTAGTAGCTAAACAAAAAAAAGCATAAAAAAATCTGATTAAAATCAGATTTTTTTTATTTATCAATTTTTACTCATATATTATTTCTAGAGCTTATTACCATTTGTGGAAAAGGAATATCAATTCAAGCTTGTTTAAATGCTAAATTAATTGTTTCAGTTACATTTGATTGTGAACTAAAATATCAATCTTTTGAATTAATCCAAAATCTAAGTGATAAATTAATTGAACTATCAGCCATTTCAGTTACAAATACATCAGGATGAGGTGCTTGTAAAACATTTGGAAATTTTTCAATAACCTGCATCATAACTTTTTTTGCTTTTAATATATCAGTATCATAATCAACTCATATATTAATGTCAACTCTTCTTTTATCATTTGAATGAAAATTTGAAATATCTTCTTCTAAAAATTTAATATTTGGTACATAAAAAATAACTCAATCAAACTGTTCAATAGCTGTAAATAAAGCATGTATTTGTCTAATTGTTCATATTCTTCATCAAACCTCTACTACATCTCATAAATGATAAAATCATTGAGTTACCATAAGTATTCATGCTATAAAATTTGTTAAAAATATTTTTAATGTAAACCCAATACCAAATCATAATCAACCTAAAAATATTCACATTTCTATTCATAAAATAGTTAATGTAATAGCAAATCAAATAGATAGTATAGAAATATTTACAGTTCTAGATAAAACTCAAACTAATTCTTCTCTTCATTTTTCTTCTCAAGAAAAACTATTTTCTAAATATGAAGTCATTTTTGCTGTTGCAACTTTAGCTATAACTAAAGTTCATATTATAGTAAATCATGCAAAAATTATATTTAATAATAAATCAGTACTAAAAAATGATAAAATAATACTAGTATTTTGTTGTGATTTTTCTAACTCATTTATTCAAACAGCAGCAAATGAAGTATTAGAGTAAAAAAATATTCAAATAGAATAAATAAATGAAAGTATTTTGATTTTTTTCATAAATAAAAAAATATATATTAAATTATTATATAAATAATATTAACATATATCTTTTTATAGTGCAAAATAATATATATTATTTTGTAATTCTAAAATTATAATTATCTGGAATATATGTTCATTTTAAATGACTCATACATTTTATTACATTTTTATGCCAGTATTTAGTATCAGTAGCATAACAATATGTTCATTTTTCTCTACATGATGATAATCATAAAACTTCTCTACCTGCTCATGACATTTCTCATACAGTATTATAATCCTTAAAATATTTATTATTTAAAGTATGTATAATCAAATATATACCTTGCCTAGCTGATGTTAGCTGTTTTCTATCTCATCTATCATTATTTCATACATTTCAAACATTATATGCACTAGCTAAATTATTTCCTAAAGTAGTCTCAGCTAATCATATACACATAACAAAAGAAGGATCTATATTTCATTCTAATGACTCTTCAACCCACATTTGCCAATTTCTAAAAGCTGGTGATGCATAAGTATTTATTAAATATTTTTGTCTTTCTATTTCTGTATCTCATTTTAATTTAAATACTCTGGAATTTCTAGTTTTTTTATTTTTAAATTCATATCACTTCCTTTTCTTAAAATCTAAATAATATTTAAATTCATATTTTTCAGGTAAATTAGTAAATTGTATATAAGATAAATCTAAAACAGTTAATGGATCAATATATTTTTTATCTTTAAATACTTCAAAATGCAAATGTGGTCAAGTAGTCATATATCAAGCTCATAATGTTCAAAACTCTCATCAAGTCTGAGCAAAAACTTCTCATTTTTTTACAAAATCAAATTCTTTTACAAAAACATCACTAATATGTCAATATACAGTAAGGTATCAATCAAAATGTTTTATAGCAACATAAGCATAATCATCTGAATCAGGAGGAGTTATATGCACTACATATCAGTCAGCAGGTGCTTTTATAGGAGTTCATTGTGGAGCAACTATATCTATAGCATCATGTCTTACTCAAAAATATTTTTTATATTCTGGATCATGAAAATATGCACTTATTCACATTGTAGGTTGCACAGGCCAATTAAATGAAACTTCAAAATCTTTTGAAGTTTTATTTAATTTTGATTCAGAATATATCATTTTATTTATATTTAAACATTTTCATGATAATGCTCTTACTTCAGCTGTATTTTTTGATACATCAACAAATTTACAATTATACTTTTTTAATATTTCATTTTTAATTGCATTAAATTTAACTTTTTCTTTAAATTCTTTTAATTTTAATCTTTTTTCTATTGCAAGTTTATTATTTATATATTTAGAATAATAGGTTTGTTTACCTTTTGAAATTTTTAATATTTTCTCTTTATAAGACTTTTTATCAGCCAAAACTTTTTTTTCTATTATTCACATTTTTCTTAAAGTTTTTAGATTTTTTTCTTGAGTTCTTAACTTTACTTTTTTTATATATAAATCAGTAATATATTTTCTATGATTATCTATAAGTTTTTTTCATGCAATTTGAATAATTCATTTATAATATAAATCATTTAATAAATCAGCAATATTATCTCAATTAAGTATAATACTTTTTAAATTATCAACCTTATTATTATCAAAAACAGTATTTCATTTTTTATAAATATAAACTAAATAATCCATCATTATTTCAGTATTTTCTTCTATTTTCTTTTTTATAATTTCAATAGTTTTTGTATTTATTTCTATTTCTCTTTTAATTACAATTATTCTATTATTTATATTTTTTACATTAGCTAAAGTTTTTGAAATATCATTATCTAACTGCTTTATTGATTCCTCAAGTGAGTTAATCTTATTTAAAGTTTCTATATGTTTTTCCTCAGCTTCTTTTCTTAAATCTTGATTAGATTTTCAAATATTACTATATATATCTACTTTTTTAGAAATATTAAAAATATCAGTAAATCTACTAGTATCATCTAAAATATCAGACTCAAATAATAAATCATACTGTTTCTTTTTAAATTTTTCCATTATTGCTCATTTTTGAGAAGCAGTTAAAGCATAAGTCCAACTTAAAGGAAATATTATTAAAATTATAGCAAAAAATGTATATATTTTTCTATTCAAAATTATTTCTTAAATTCTAAAATAAATTCTCTTATTGTAGAAAATATTTTTTTAAACTTGTCTTTATTTTCTTCTAAAAGAGTAATTCTAAATCATTCATAAGTTGAATTAAATCAACTAAGTGGAACTGAACAAATTCATGTTTTTCAAAGCATATAATAACAAAATTTTTTATCAAATCTATTACTTTTTGATATAATCTCTTTAATAATATTAATTATCTCTACATTTGAAATATTTGGTGTATAATCAAGATTTATATTATCCATATTAAAAACTATAGATAAATAAAATGCTCATTTAGGTTTTATTAAAGTAATTTCATCTAAATCTCATAAATATTCTTCTGCTAAATCTGCTCTAATTTTATACTTATTAATTCTATTTTTTAATGAAATTTTATAATTTTCATCTTCATAAATTTTTTGTAAAACATATTGAGGCAAGGTTGTTGAACTTACTTCTAATAATTTAGAAGCAAGTATAGAAAAAATATATTTTTTAAAATTTTCATCTTTATCTTCATTATAAACTTCTATCCAACCACATCTAGAACCAGGCCAAGGTAAATCTTTTGAAATTCACTTCATAGAAATTCAAGGAACATCTCATATTACATCTGAAAGTAAAACTCTATCTTTTTCTTCATAAATCAGTTTTTCATATATTTCATCAAATATTAAAAATAAATCATATTTTTTTGCAATATCTACAATAGAAACTAATACTTCCCTAGAAAAAACTGCTCAAGTAGGATTATCAGGATTAATAACCAAAATTCAAACTATGTTTGGATTATATTTAACTTTATTTTCTAATTCTTCTAAATCTGGATTCCAATTATTATTTGGATCTAAAGAATAAGTTATATGACTACTTCATGCATGTGAAGCCTCAGCAGAAGAATGTGTTGAGTATGCAGGATTTGGTCAAATTACTCTTGAATCAAAAGCTAAACTTTTATAAACTTTATTAATAGCATCTCATAATCAATTAAAAAACAAAATATTATCTTTTGTAATTTTATTATTTTTTGATGCAATATATTCACGAACTGAATCAAGTCATCTAGTAGGACAATATCAATAAACCTCATCTAATTCTGAAGCTTCTTTAACTATATTTTTCATCCACATAGGAATTTCTTCTCATTTAACAACTGGATCTCAAATATTTTCCCATATAATATCAACTCAATGTTTTTGTATTTTTTTTGCAACTTCAACTATTTCTCTTATTTCATAGCTAAGTTCCTTATATCATATATGTAATAAATTTTTTCTCATAAATTTTAATTATCTTTTAAATTTTGTATAAATAATTCTAAAAATCCAAATATTAAAATAAGTAATAGACTTCATAATAAAATTGGTAAACCTAATCAAATAAAAACTATTAACAAAATAAAAAATATTGATATAAAAAATCATTGTCTAAAACTAGATAAAACATGATATAAATACACTCTTCATCTATAATAAATCTTTTTTATAAAATATAAAAACAAAGTAAAAAAAGATGATATAGCTAAAATAAAAGTTATAGTTATTAAAAATAAAGCTAAAACTCTATACTGATAAGGATCCAAATAATTAAGTATCAATATAAATGTTGTTAAACTAAACAAAAACATTATAAAAATAATGAATAAAAGAAATCTTTTCTTCATAAAAGATAAAAAATAATAAATTAACTATTCTAAAATATACTCATAAACTAGCAAAATTAAAGTTTTTATTTAATAATTTTAAAAAGCTAAATGCAATACATTTAGCTTTTTAAATATTAACAATTATTCATATCATCTGATTCCATACATTTATTCCATTTTACTTTTTGACTATCATAGTAAAAAATTGGTATTACAATAAGTGTTAAAATACTACTTACTAATAATCACCATATAATTGACCAAGCTAAACCTGACCAAACTGGATCTCAAATGATAGTAGCAGCTCAAAATACTGTAGTTAAACTAGTAAGTATAATAGGAGCAAATCTAACATATCAAGCTTTTAGCAATGCATTTTCAATAGTTAATCAATTCTTTCTTAATACATTTATATAATCAATAAGTATAATAGCATTTCAAACTACAATTCATCAAAGAGCTATTATTCAAATCATACTTGTAGCTGAAAAATACTCATTTTTAAATAAATATAAAAATGTAAATCAAGGAAAAACTCAATAAAATGATAATAAAAATGTAATCATTATAATTCAAGCAATACCAAAACTTGCAAATTGTCATACAAGCAAGAAATATATAGCTAAAAGACTAAGTCACATAGCAAGTCATAAATCTCTAAATGTATCCATTGTAAGTTCCCATTCTCATCACCACTCTAATAAATAAGTTTTTCAATCTTTTAGTCATATATATTCAATTTTATAAGGAGACCAAGATTTAACTTTATAATCATTTCATAAAAACTTATCATTCATTAATATTCAATACAATTTAATAACAGGATAAATCAAACTATTATCTCACATTTCTGCATAAATATAATTTGTTTTTTCTCTTTTATCAGTATTTATTTCTGATGATACAAAACTATATTCTACATCTGCTATACTATCTAAAAATATTTTTTGTCATTTTTTATTTGTAAAAGATATTTTATTCAATAATTCAATAGTATCATTTTGATTATTTTTTACTCATAAAATTAGATTTGTAGGTTCTAGAGAATTATCATTTGATATTAAATTAATTCACATTCAATTTATAGCAATTCAAAGTGTATATGCTACTTGTTCACTTGTTAATCAAGCTCTAGACACTGATTCTTTATCAAGTTTTATATTTATTTTTCTATATGTTGTAGAAAGTGAATTTCAAATATCTACAAGCTCTTGTTTTTTTGCTATTTTTTCTACTTCTTGTTGTATTTTTCTAGTAAATTCCAATTTATTTTCTTCACTTGCATCACTTTTAATTTTTGCTAAAAATGTAGCTCTCACAGGAGGTCAAGGTGGATCTTCAAGTAATCTAACCTGTAAATCAGGATATTTTTCTAAAATATATTTTCTAAAATATGGTCTTATTTTTATAGTATATTCTTCTGAAAATATTCTACTTTCTCATGTTATCTCCTTATATTCACTAGGTGATAATAAATTTATTCTAGCTGATAGTTGATTTTCTCAGATTCTAGATAATCATCACCTAAATAAATTTGCAAAATCTCACATAAATGCTTGTCAAACAGTTAGTGATGTACTTTTAACTATTTTTAATTCATCTGGAATATTATTGTTATTATTATTAAAAAAACTAATAACATCGTTTTTTACACTATCCATTTTTTTAACAGACCATCATCTAGGTGCATCTATCCATAAATATATTTGATCTTGATTTGATTTAGGAAGCATTCTTGCCTTAAAAATTCAAGCATAAATTGGTCATATAAGTATTGCAAATAATGCTAACCAAAACATTATTTTAAATCTTTTTCTTCTTTTAGCTGATTTTTCATCTTTATTTAAATATTTTTTCATAAAATTTAAATAATATTTTCTTATATCGAAACTAGATTTTTTTTCTTCTTGATTTCTATCTTTTTCTTGAACATCTTTTGCTCATAAATAACTCAACCATGGATTAATACTAAAAGCAATAACTAATGATATTAAAAGTGCCATTATAGCAAATTGTGGAATTGGTCACATATATTCTCACATCATTCATCAAACTGCAAACATAGCAGCAAATGCTAATAATCTAGATACAGTTGATAAAATAACTCAAACTCAAACTTCTTGTGTTCATTCTAATACTGCTTCCAATCTAGATTTTCAACTATGAACTCTTTCATTTAAATGTCTTGATACATTTTCAACAATAACAGTTGAATTATCAACTAACATTCAAAGAACTAAAATTAATGCAAAAAGTGTGATTTTGTTAATATTTTCTCAAGTAATATATGCTAATAGAAATACTAATCATAAAGTAAGTGGAATTGAAACAGCTGTATTAAAAGCATCTTTTCTTCATAAATATAATGATAAAACTATAAATACTATAATAACTGATTGAGCTAAATTTATAAGTAACATATTTGTAGCATTTCTAGCTGTATCACCTTCATTTTGAATAATATCTAAACTAATATTTTTTGGTAATTCTTTTTTAATTTCATCTATTTTTTTTATAACATCATCTGTAAGAAAAACAGAATTAGTTCAAGTAGCTTTTCAAACTCATATAAAAACTGCTTCCTTATTATTATAAAAAGATAATTTATCTATTTTTTTAACACCACTTCTTATATCAGCAATATCTTCTAAATACAAAGTATTTCAAGCAATATTTGAAATAACTATTTTTTTAATATCATCTATACTTTTTACTTTTGCTTCTACTCATACAAATATCTTATCTCACAAATTATTAGAAATATTTCATGAAGGTAAATTTATGTTATTTTTCTTTAGTACATCATAAACCTGCATTATATCTGTATTTTTTGCTTCAATTTTTTCTATATCTAAATCAATAATAATATCTTTTTTATATCATCAAACTATATCAATAGTAGTCAGATTTTTTATAGTTTTTAATTTATTTCTTATAATTGTAGCTACTGAACGAAGATAAATATATTTTTCTTCATTATCTAATTCATTTCAAATATAACTAATAGCATAAGTAATTTGAGGAAGAGTCTCAGGATCAATTGTAGTAACAACAGGATTTCAAACTCATAGTGGTTTCAATCACATATTTTCTTGAAGTTTTTGTAGAAGTCTAATTTTTGCTTTTTCTGCATCTTGTCATACCTTAAATTTTATCATTACAGCTCAATAATTATCTCAAGCTGTTCAATATACTTCATCAATTCATTCAAGCTCCATTATTTTATTTTCAAGTATAGAAACTATATACCTAGATACTTCTTTACTTGTTAATCAATTAGCAGGAACAAATACATTAAAAGCAGGAACAACTATAGTAGGATTATATTGTTTTGGTATTAAAAAATAACTTCATATTCAAGATAATAATGTAACCAAAATTAAAACTATAGTTAGTTTAAAATTTTGTATGAAAAATTTTGCTATATTTGCAAACATATTTTATAAGTTATTAATTATTTTAATTTTTGATTGTCATATAAATTTTCTTTTCATTTTATAATAATTTCATCTCATACTTTAAGTCATTCAACTTCTGAAAATTTATCATTTTGATTAATTATTTTAATATTTTTAAATTTAATTATTCAATTATCAATAATAAATACTCCAGGAACCATAAATTTTGAAATAATAGCATCATTGCTAATAAGTATTTTATTTGAATTAGAAAAATTTTGAAATATAACTTTAGTAAAACTTCAAATAGAAATACCATTATTTTCTGAAATAGTAACTTCAATTCAAACTTTTTTTGTTATCATATCTTTTGATAAATTTATATTTGAAATATATCAATGTACTTGTTTAGAAATTCAATCAATATTTAATAAAACTCTATCATTTAACTTAAGTCATTTTGCTACATCTTCAGAAACATTTACATCAATAACTAATTTATCAGTATTTGAAACAGTTAAAAGTGGCATTCATCATCATACAACTTGTCATACTTCTACCATTTTTTTTGTAACTATTCATGTTATTGGAGAAACTATTTTTCAATTATTTATCATAACTCATGCAGAATTTAATTGTCATTTTGCTTCATCTATTTTTGCATCTATTTCAGATAACTTTGATTCTTTTTGTTTTTTTAATGATTCTAATCAAGCTAATATTTCATCTAATTGTTTAACACTAACATTTGATTTTGTTTGTACTTCATTTACTTGTCATTTTGACATTTCTATATATTTATTTAAAGTATCTTCAGCTAATTTTACTTGTTTTTCAAGTAAATCAATTTGCATATTATAAGTATTATTAAAATCTGCTAAATTTTGTCTAGATCATTTCAAACCTAAAATATAATCTCAAGATACTGTTAATAAACTAGCTTCAATATTTGTTCAAAAAGTAGAAATTTGGTTTTTATATGAATTAATAGTAGTAGCTGGGAAATAAACATTATCAATAGATGCATCTAAAACATCATATGTAATTGATAGTAAAGATTTTATTTCTTCTGCTGTTTTTTCTCATTTTTTTAAAGCTGTAAATATCACATCATTACTAGGATTTTTTCAATCTATATTTTCATCATAATATTTTTTATAATCTAAATATACTAAATTTACTTCTCTAAATTTTTGTTTTGATTCATTATATAATCAAGTATTTTTTGCAGCTAAATAAGTTTCAAAACTATCATTCTTATGTTTATTTTCTTCTGTAACTCAAAGTAATTCATCAATAAATTTTATAATATTTGTATCTAATATAACTGATCAAATAATAGCACTTTTCATATTATCATAAATATGTGACTTTTTAGTTTCCAAAACTGATTTTGTATGTTTTAGATTAGCTTTAGCAATCTCTACTCAAGTTTTAGCAGTTTTTAATTGAGCTTCAGTTATCTTTTTTGTATCATTCAATCAAGTAGATAATCAATTTTTTCATAATTTAACTTGCTCTACTTTAGCTTCCATAGATTTGATTTGTTCATCAAACATAAGTTTAGTATAATTTTTCATTGAAACTAAAGTATCTATTATATTTCAAGCTGATGAATATCAAACCTTTGCTTCACTTCAATCTAATTTAAGCAATAATTGTCATTTATTTACCTTGTCTCATTCTTTCACATATATATTACTAACTTTTCCACCTACTTTAGTAGCTAGATTAACCATTTTATCTCATTTTACATATCAAACATAAGAATTATTAATATCTAATGTTCATGTAAAAACAACTCATGTTGAATAATATATTTTA
The DNA here is from genome assembly GCA_964497215.1 of uncultured Candidatus Peribacteria bacterium. Taxonomy (GTDB): domain Bacteria; phylum Patescibacteriota; class Gracilibacteria; order BD1-5; family UBA6164; genus UBA6164. The sequence continues at coordinate 14,018 of CAZCCA010000007.1, forward strand.
CTCTCATTAATTTCAGCTTTTCAACAAGAAGTTAAGAAAAATAATGTAGTTATTAATATAGTTATAAATATTCTATTCATATTTTATTATTAAATTATAATATTTATTTGTTAAAAATTTCTTTTAAAGATTCTATTATTTCTAATATCTTATTATCAGAAATTTTATAAAAAACTTCCTTTCATACCTTATTTGATTCTACTATCCCCTCCAATTTCATTTTTCATAAATATTGAGAAATTTGTGATTGAGAAATACTAGAACATCCCATGAGCTCAGATACATTTTTTTCATCTTTTCATAAAAAACACAAAATTGCTAATTTATCTTTATTAGCAAAATTTTTCATTATATTAGATATGGTATATGCTTTTTGTATTATATCCTCCATTTATATATTGTATTAATAAATTATAATATGTTAATATAATATATAAAAAAATAAAAAAGCAAGTTTATTTTTGTTTTTTTATTTTTTGCATTTTTAATTAATTTTCCCTCTTATTCTAATTTTTTCTATTTTTTCACATTTCATATTATCTCATATAT